>JAGLIM010000051.1 GCA_023142995.1 Minisyncoccota bacterium
ATCCAGATCATAAGCATCTGATCTTTTGTAATGTTATCTAATGTTGCTACGACTGCTTCTCCGTCAGCACTTTTGAGCATTTTTATTCCAACAGGAATAATAACTTTTTCTTCACCAGTGCTCATACTTTTTAACATTTCTAATCTCTCATCGTTATCTTCGTCTTCTGTATCTATTCGACTACCCATACCTCCGCCCATCCCCATACCTCCGCCTGATCCAGTTTTTTTCTCGCTCTCATCTTTTTCATCTCCACTGTCAGTATTTTCGTTATCACTGTCATTAGATACTTCAGGTCTTTCAATCTTCAAAATTGTAACTTCGTTGCCAACAATAGTTTTTACAATCCCCGCAATATCTGCTTTTTCTTCAGGCTTTTCAAAGCCAGAAATTCCATCTCTTTTTGAAATGTTATTATTTTCATCTTGTTTATTACTTTGCCAAGCAAAATATCCCACAGCCACAACAATAATAATAGCAACTATTATCAAAATTACTTTTTTCATAGGATTATTTACATTATTTGATTACTTGTTTCTTTCTCCTAATAGTAATACACAGTAAGACCACGATTTATTTCAAAAAGATACATCTATCTGAAGAGTAGATATATAATATTATAAATCGTTTTTTTACAAGCTTTAATATATCGAAATATGACAAATTTTTATCATTTCTTCTACTATTGACCGAAAACAAACAACAAGCTAATATTAACTCTATAATACTATAATGTTTATTATATGTCTAAAAAAGTCTCAGAAATAACGAATAAATTAACAAAAGACTATAAAAATACTATAAATCTGAAAAAGACCTACAATCAAACGAAAGAAGAGAAAATAAAGGTTCATCAAGTATCAAGTAGGGTTGCTTTTTTGTACGAAAAACTGCGAAATTCTGTTGACTATCAAGAAGATCATCTTCTTCGAAAAATTGCCATAAAACGAATCTTAAAAAGACGTTTAATGACAGAGAAAAATGAAAAAGATGTTGCAAAATATTTAATGTACGAACTAATTAGAGCAAGATATCTACCTAATGACACGATCCCAGAAACTAGAATTGAACAAATTAAAGAAATCATAGATAAATATACTTTACTTATCAATAATATTCCTGAGATCATTAATGAAAAAAATTCTGATACAGAATATTTATATGATTGGATAACTGGAATCGCGTCATGTGAAATTGAAGAAATAATTGCACCATATAAAGGAGAGAAAGCATTAGTTGATTTTTCTCAAGAAATAATCAAAGAAAAAATAAAAGTTTCGGAAAGATTAATGAATGAAGAGGATCTTAACTATCAAATATACATAGCAGTACTTCGAAATCTTACAAAATCAGATGTACCATTAATCAGATATAGGATCTTTGAACTGAAACATCCTGAATGGTTTTTTGCTCCATCAGAAGAATTGATCATAAAATTATCAAAAGATATCAATCGATTGATCGAAGATATTGAAAAACAATTAGACAATCCGCTTGGTGAAAGCTTTTCAAGATTTGTAAAGAAAAACCTTGCATATTTTACAATACTAGAAGATGTTGTAACAAACAATGTTAATAATATTGATAAAGTATTTGCGCATCACTTGCACATTGAAGATGCGATAAAAGAGTCTTGTGGAAAAAAATATAGAGAGATCAAAATCAAATTGAAAAGAGCGGCAATCAGAAGTATCATATATATACTTCTAACAAAAATGGTCTTGGCGCTTATCATAGAACTTCCTTTCGATAAATATATCATTGGTCATATTAATTATTTCGCACTTGGAGTAAATATTCTATTTCCTCCTCTTTTAATGCTTTTAGTTGTTGTAACAATTAAAGTTCCAAGCAAAAAAAATACCGAACTAATCGTTCAGGGAATCAAAGAAATGATATATGGAGATTATTCAAATCCTCCTTTCGTGATAAAAGGAGCACTTCCTAACAGTTCTATATTTTATAAATTATTTAAATTTTTCTATTTAGTGATATTTTTAATGTCTTTTGGAATTATCATATATATATTAAATCTATTTAATTTTAATATAATAAGTATTGGTCTGTTCTTATTCTTTTTAAGTGTAGTCAGTTATTTTGGAATCAGAATAAGACAAAATGCAAGAGAGCTTGTAGTTGTTAAAAGAAAAGAGGGGATTGTGACATTTATAACAGATCTTTTCTCAATTCCAATTTTGCGAATGGGACAATGGCTTTCAACAAAGCTATCAAATATAAATGTATTTATTTTCATCTTTGATTTTATCATTGAAGCGCCGTTTAAAACTTTTGTAGAGGTTTTTGAAGAATGGATCTATTATATTAAAGAAGAGAGAGATAAGATATATTAACCTGTTTTACTACTCGTTTTCAAGTATAACATATATATTCACATTTGTCAAGTGTATAAACAGTCATTTTATAAAGGACTATTTTTAATCAGTAAATTATAAGAATTATTCTTTAGTTCGTTTGTTTAAAAAACAAAATACTCATTAGAGATAAAAGGTTTAAATCAAAGATATTAACAGGGGACGAAATCAAAAAAATAAAGAGTACAGCCATTGACTGTACTTCGCAAAAATTTGTTTTCTTTAAGATTGCTATTTGCCGATGTTTAACTTTTTAATCACTCGGCCTTCTTGATATCTCATATTTGATTTCAGAAATTTTTGAACAATAAGGACATATGAAAGTCTTTGGTGGCTTATCATAATAAGCCCCATTTTCATGTCCACAATGCTTACATTTTATGTGATAAAATGTTTCTGCAAACAGTATCGTTTCTCCGTTAGTTTCGTTTTTGATCTCCTGAAATTGTTCATAAGCCTCATCATAATCTCTTCGAATTTTATCATACTCAGGACTTCTAACTGCTAATTTACGAAATTTCAATTTAACTTTCGTAAATGCTTGCTCCGCCTCTGTAAACCTTTTTTGAATTTTCTCGTTGTCGTTCATACGACAAAACCTCCTCGTTTGATAACTCTAATGGTGTTATCATATCGAAAAACTTTAGATTTGTCAATAGACAACATAATTCTAAATATTATACATAATAGTTGAAATAAAATACAAATAATTAAAAAATTGACAACATTTAGAAATTTAAATATTATAAAGTTAATATAAAAACAAAAAGGTGAGAAAGAAGATGATACCAATAAGACTATTTATTAGATGGACAATGATTTTTACAGCTACTATTGGAGGTCCTATTATGATTTCCATCTTCATATATCCATCTAACGTCTATTTGTTAATAGCAACAACAATAATCCCAGTGATTACTGTCCCAGTAGTATTAACATACATAGGATGGCGAATAAAAAAACATTTGTCAGAAAGATTGGAGAAATATGAGGCAACAGGGTTTTGAGAAAAACCTTGTTTTATTTTATACTCCTTCGCTTTTAAAATTACATTCTTATTATCTTAAGATAAATATTATCTTAAGATAATATTTATCTTTATTTAAAATTAATTGATTCTTAATACAAGCTTACGGCGTATTATACAAAATTATTTTAGCAAAGGAGTATAAATAAACTATACATATTTATTATAATTTACTATTAATTTTTAGAAAAATAACTTGTTTATTTACGATCTAATGAATAAATTAATAACAAAAAAACATATTTTATTAATATAAATCCTGAAAAGTATTATAGTTATAGCAAAAATAAGATATTAATGTTTTTTTATATATACATAAAAACCCACTAGAGTAGTGGGTTTTAAAAATATATACTACGTCGCACAAGGTAGGTTTTACGACATAAGATTTTAAATTTAAGCTTAAACTCTAGTATAATCAAAAAACAAGTCTTTTAAGAGACTTATTTCCACTGGTACTAATTAAATCATAAACTTCTATATTCTATGGTTTCTGTCATTCCCGCACTGAACTAAATTCAGCATAAACTCTGACGGAAATCCAGCAAATCTCAATAAACAATATTTAAAGTTGAAATTTTATGTCGCAAAATATAATATTAAGATATATTAAATATTACCGTGATTTCCTGCCCGATCATTGACAATTTCAATATTTTAATATATTCTAACGATAGTAAATCAAGAATATGGAGAAGAATAAAAGTGCCAATAATAATCGTAAAGGGATGGACATTCCCCGAGGATGAATTGCTACCTAAGTTGATAATTAAAATGGTTCAAGAAGCAGCAAAAGAAGTATTTGGTGAAGATGGAATATGTCCAATTCCACCAGGTGAAATAACCATCGTTCCTGGATTAGAGCTACCAAGTGTTAGACTAGCTCTAACAAAACCTACAATTGAGATATACCTATACAAAAAAGAGGAAAGAACGCCAGAATTCTTGAATCAAATTGAAATTGAATTTGAAAAAGAAATGGGCGATCGTTTCTCCGTTATAGTAAATCCTCAACCAGAAGAACTATTTATAACAATGTAAAAACCTTATAAATTGTAAATATAAAATGATTGTATTATCAATCACCTGTTAGTTGATCAAAACTTTCAGGATTTTTTTATTTCCAAACTAATCGTTGGCTACAATATACAAACTAATCGTTGGCTCCAGTCTCCTGACTGGAGTCTTTTGTCAAACTTCATTACACGGTCCCACACAATGCGAGAACTGGTTTATAACCAGTTCTCTTTGTTTTAAAGATTCATAAAAATTATCTGCTTAGAAAACATTAGGAACCAGTTACAAACTGGTTCCCGCAAAAAACAACTTTTTTGTATCCCAAAACAGAAATCTTATATAGTCATTAAACATTTTACTTATAAAGTATTGACTTAAGTTAATAGATTCTGAAATAAATTCAGACAAACAAGGGCTCGCATTTAGACAGATGTAGCAAGTTTCAATATTTATTTTCTACAACGCTTTAGCGCACGGTTTGCGAGGTTTTAACATCACAAACTATCTTTGATTCTACCTCATAGACCCTCGGCTAAAGCCGGGTAGAATAGATAGTCCAAGAAACTAAAAGCTATAACCTAATGATAAATGATCATCTGATCAATAACTGTGTTTGTTTTATATATTGAGCCTATGTATTTTTGGGTTGTTGAAAGATATATGTTTGCTCCGCTTTGGCCGTTCCATCTGACTGGGTCGTGGACGATGTATCCTTTCTTGTCTTTGCTGTGGATCACAACATAATGACCAGCACCTCTTCCTAATGCTTTGATAAACACAATGACAGGATGACCGCTGGCGATCTCACGATCTATTAAGTTCCAGTCACCGTTAGTTAGTCCGCCATATTTATGCCCTGTCTTTTTGATCAGGTCAAGAAATCTCCATTGATCAGGCCAATAGATCAAATCGCGATAATATATCGGTTGTTTTGAAAGCCTTCCTGGGTCAATATCTATTCCATAATATTTAAAAACCATAGCCACGGACGAAATTGCGCATCCATAATCATCAACAGAAGAACTTGAAAGTCCAATTGTCATATCTTTCCATTTTGGATCATTTTGAGAAAAATACCAGCTTGTTGACGCAAGATTTTCTGACGGTCTTTCTGCCATTGCTGCGATCTTTGCAATCTCAACCTGCATTTCTCTTTTGAGCCTGTTAATATCGCCTAAAATTGTTTTTCTTTGGTTTCTCACATTAAAAAGCAGATCTTGAAATCTATATTCTTTTCCTCTGGTTTCCTTTAATAGCACTTCTTTAGTATCTTTTTGCGCATCTACTATTTCTTTTTGATCAATAATCTTTTTATTTAATTCTTCAAGTTCTACTTTTTTCATTTCAGTTTCTTTCTTCTTTTCTTCAAGATCTTTTTTGATAAAATTTAATCTATCTAACACATCTTTTATTTTTTTACCAACAACATTTACATATTCTGCTTGATTATAAAATTCTGAAAAATCTTCACTTTTCAAAAGAATTTCCAAAGTAGACTCTCTGTCATAATCATTAATCTGTCTTAAAAGACCTTTCAATATATCTTTTTGTTTTTCAATTTCTCCTTCATTGATCTGAATTCTTAATAATAAGTTACTAATTTCAAGATTTGTTTGTTCAATTTCAGATTGTGTCGCTTTCACTTCAATTTCAAATTGCGCTATTTGAGCATCAAACAGTTCAATCTCGTTCTCTAAGCTTTGTTCTTGAATACGCAAATCTTTTATTATGTCCTTATATTCTTCTGCTTGATTTTCAAGTGTCTTGATCGTATTGCTTTTTTCTTCTATCTGATCTTCTATTTCTTCAACCATATCTGCTTTTGTACTAGAAAAAGGCGCCAATATAAATGACGTTATCAATAATAAAGATAAAGCTTTCTTTTTTTGTTCTTTCAAATACATAAAAATTCCTATATAAAAACAATTTATGTAATTATAGCATATTTTTAAGATTTGTTCAATGGGATAACTAGTCTTGAATATTTGATATTTAATATGTCACAATTCTATTCTATCCAATAGATTATTTATTACAAATGTTTGTTATTCTTCTCATATAATTTAAGAAGTTTAGGAAGTTCTAAAAAACTAATAAATTTCTACTTTAAAATTTA
This sequence comes from Minisyncoccota bacterium, assembly GCA_023142995.1. Lineage (GTDB taxonomy): Bacteria > Patescibacteriota > Minisyncoccia > JAHIHE01 > JAGLIN01 > JAGLIM01. The sequence goes on from JAGLIM010000051.1 coordinate 6,533, forward strand.
TTTTTTGACTTAAATCCTGGATTTCTGCCTCCGCAGGAATGACAAAAACTGCGTTTTTTAGAGGTTCCTATATTTATAAAGCTCCTATTCAACAGACTATATCATCTTCTTAATCCCAAACTTAACCCTTTCTAAAACTTTTTCTTTTCCCAAAACTTCTCCAATTTCAAATGGACTAGGTGATCCTTTGAGTCCAGTTAAAGCGACACGAAGAGGCCATAGTATCTCCCCTCTTTTAATATCGTTTTTTATGGCAAGATCATTCAAGACTTCTTGCAATTTTTCTGCTTGAAAATCTTTTTCGTCTAAATCTTCTAATTTTTGATAAGTTAATTCTAAATTATTTTTTGCTTTTTCAACTGTCATCTTTTTCCAAACAAGCAAATCTTTTTCATATTCTAATTTGTCAGAAAAAATAAACTTCACTGACCCTCCTATCTCGCTTAATTTCTTCATTCGCTCCTGTTCAAGCGCAACAACTTTTTTCAGATATTCAAAATCTACCACCTTATTAGAATTTTGAATTTTGAATTTTGAATTTTGAATTTCTTCTATTAATCTTGTTTCAGTCAAGTACGGAATACATAATTTAGTCAGTTTACTTAAATCCATCTCCCGAATATACATTCCGTTGATCCAATCAAGCTTTTCAGTGTTGAAAATTGACCCAGCTTTATTAACTCCAGATAAATCAAATCTTTTTATCATTTCCTTAAAAGAAAAGATCTCTTCTTCAGTCTTTGGATTCCAGCCTAAAAGCAAGACAAAATTGAGTAGTGCTTCAGAAAGATATCCTTGATATAAAAAGTCTTCAACAGCAACATCTCCTTGTCTCTTGGAAAGTTTACTCTTATCAGGATTGAGAAGAAGTGGCAAATGCGCAAATTCTGGCGCTTCCCATCCAAACGCCTTATAAAGTAAAATATGCTTTGGTGTTGATGGAAGCCATTCCTCTCCTCTGATAATATGAGAGATTTCCATCAAATGATCATCAACGACATTTGCCAAATGATATGTTGGAAATCCGTCTGATTTCATAATTACCTGATCATCAATTATTTTATTGGCTATTTTTATTTTTCCATAGACCAGATCATTAAATTCCGTAAATCCATCTTTTGGAACTTTTTGGCGGACAACAAAAGATGTTTTTTCATTAAGAAGTTTTTGAATTTCTTTTTTGTCCAATCCCCTACACTTTCTGTCATACATTGGAGCGACTTTTTGCGATTGCTGTTCTTTTCTCATTTCATCAAGCCGATCTTGAGAGCAAAAACAATAATATGCGTGATCATTTTCTATAAGCTCATCAATATACTTTTTATATATATTCAGCCTTTCTGATTGCATATACGGTCCAAAATCGCCTTTTTGAACGATATTATCATCTTTATCAGCAAATACTCCTTCAGAATACTCAAGACCCATAGAATCAAGAATTTTCACTAAATTCTCAATTGAGCCTTCAACATATCTTGATCTGTCCGTGTCTTCAATTCGCAATATAAAATCTCCATCATTATGCTTTGCAAAAAGATAAGCATATAAAGCTGTTCGTAAAGATCCAACATGCAAATATCCAGTCGGAGAAGGCGCAAATCTTGTTCGTATTTTTTTCATTTTGTTATTATTAATATTTTTATTATTCTAGATTATGTTATAACTTGATAATTCTGTCATTCATGTAGATGTTAGTTAATTCGCTGACAAAACATGTCATTCTGAATTTATTTCAGAATCTTTATTATTTTAGGTTTAATTTATCCTATTTAAAATTATACTTTCATCTACAACGTAAACACAATTATCTTTTTGTAATAATACAGTTATTGTATTTTCGCTTTATTCAAACAGTTAGTGATTTATAGGTTCAGTTAGATGTAAAAGAAAATAGATTCTGAATCAAGTTCAGAATGACAATTCTTTATTAGTGAATTACCTAATCATTGATTTAGAAATGACAAAATAATCTATTAAACTATAATTCAACTTCACAACAAAACTTTTTTAATTCTTCTTCTGGATAGTATTTTGCTAACAACTTGTTATACCATAAATCAAAAACAAGTTTCTGGGAAGTTTTAGGGACTGCCCTTCCTTCTTTTTCAGCTAATTCAAAATTAATCTTTGCTGCTGGAAAATCTTCGATTTTTAGCATTTCAAGCCGAAGCGGTAAATTCTTGTTTACTTTTTGAAGTTCAGATAAAAAACTTTCTAATTTCTCTTCAGCAAACTTCTCTTCATATACATAAGCTGGGATATAAGAATAGAGATCAGCTCCAAGATCGATCAAGATCTTTGCAACTTCAAACTGCTGTTTAAAAAGTTTCTCTTCGGCTCCTGATATCAAAGAAAAATCTTCTTTTACAGTTCCTTTAAAACATCCGACAACACCAACATTTTTTTGAGATAAAACATTTTTAAGCTTTTCTCTATGCTCTCTGATAATTTCAATAGTAGATAAATTAGTATCAACCCAAAGATATGATTCTGGCGATCTTTTCATCATCTCAGCATAAACATTAATAATGATCTCAGGAATGATCATACATTCTCCCCCACTGATCCTGATAATATTCATTGGAGTTTTTGATTCATTTTCTATCCTCAAGAAATCATCAACAATTTCTTCCGCACTAAAGAACCTTCCATATTTTTCACTGCCAGAATTTAGTTCGCGAGGCACAAAACAATAATTACATAAATAGTTACATCCAGCAACTTGCATTGTAAAAACTTTTGTAAATTCTGATAAATTTCTCTTTAACCTATAAGCGGCTGCATATGTTGGGTTTTGAAATTCAGTGATCTTAAATCCGCTTTCATCTAGTCCCAAGAAATCACGCGACCATTTCTCTTTTTCGCTTGAGTTCATCCATTTCTGATCATCAACATAGTCCTTGTATCTAAAATAATCAGAAAGAATTTTTCTTTCTCCAGGGTCTTGTCCTGCTCCGCCTATTCTTGCAAGAAGATAGACATTATCTTTTATTATTTTTTTTCTAAGAATTTGCGCTCTTTGATCTGAATTGAACATAAATAATGTTTTATTTATTAATTTTTGCGTAAAACTTGTTTTATAATATTAATTCTGATATACTCGCTATGTAAGAAGGAGAAACTATTAATGCCACAAGAAAATACATACTGCGCGCGCTGTGAGAGACCCATAGACAATATCAGAAAGCGATTTGACTACTGCCCATACTGTAAAGACTACTTTAATGGAGCACCGCTTGGCTGTAAAAAACCAGACTGTATCGCAATGAGCGAAAATAATGAAGAATTTATTTTCTGTCCGCATTGTGGAGGTGAATTTGAAGAAGAACCATATAATTGCAAGAATCCAGAATGTTCTGCAGTGAATATGTTTTTTCGAAAAGTTCGAGGATTTACAAAAACAAACTGTTTTACTTGCCTCAAAAATTATAAAGGTCCAGCTCTCGAAAGAGCAACGGCCTCTTTTTTTATTTTCTTAAGATCATTAATCCAAATCTCAATGTCGCATTATATATTCGTCCTATTCTTTTTGGCTCTTTGATTAGTCTCCATAACCACTCCAATCCTGATCTTTGAAAAATCAAAGGCGCGCGTTTAGTTTTTCCAGAAATAAAATCAAATGAACCACCTATCCCAATCGCTAGCTTCACACTTGGCAATCTCTTCAAATTCTCATATATCCAAATTTCCTGCTTCGGAGCTCCAAAAGCAACGAGTATTATATTTGGTTTTGTCTCATTTATTCGCTGAATTAGATCATCATTCAATTCATTATATTTTGTATCATCAAAAGATGTTAAATATTGATCTAGTATTTGATCTTTAGTGTTTTGATCTTTATTTTGAAATTGGAAATTGGAAATTGGAAATTTATTGGAAATTGGAAATTTGAAATTTGAAATTTCAGGACGTATTCCAACTTCTGCTCCCACAATATTCAAATCACTATATTTCTCAGACAAAACTTTCGCAGTTTTTCTTGCTATCCCCTTCTCTGCGCCTAATAAAAATATTCTTTTATTTTTGATATCTTCCAGTTCACATATTTTATAGATCAAATCTACACCGTGTGTTCTGTATTTCAAAATATTCTTTCTATGCTCAGAATTGAACAATAACTTTAAAAGAGTGAGTACAAATACTTGTAATTTTTTTACATTTTTTTTAACCACCCATCTCCCTTTACCAGAAAAAGTAATACACTTTAAAAAATCTAACGCCCACAATATTCCGATTCCATCTGGAACAACCAAATCAGCTTCATTGATCGTATTTTTAAATTTGACATTCTTTTGAGCCTCAACGATCATCTCTGGATTCAAAGTTACAATATGATATTGTTTGTTTGATAATAAAAAAAGCTTAATTTTTTCAAGAGCTTCTTTCGTCGTGATCCTGTCTATTTTTACATCTATAATTTTATCAACTTCTACGTTCATCTGAATTATTTTATTCTTTAAACTCAAAACTTTCAATAAGCTTATATTTTTCAATATTTGGACGCAATTGACTCTCCATTATCTCTATGCCACTGGCCTTAAATCTCAAATTTTTCAATATAACATTTGTTTTTTTACCTTTAAGCTGATTTCCTCTTGCTCTTGCAAGCACAATATGAGGTTTAAAAGATGTCTCTTCTAAATTAAAATCCTGTTTGACCAATTCTTCATGGATTATTTCTTGTAATTGCAAAATATTTGAATCAATATGAATCATTCCCCAGATCATTTTCGCCTGAACTAGATCAGGGCCTAGCATGATCTTATCCAACCTTATATGAAAAGGTTTTAAGATAGATACAGCATTTTGACAAGCAATAGTTATTGATTCAAGTCCTTTTCTATCAACTTGCCCAAGAAATTCAAAAGTAACACGCATTTTATAGAAATTTGTCCATTTTATACTCAAATTCCTCCATCTCTTTTCATAAGATAGAAGTTCCCTTTTAGCTTCATCAGCTATGTCTATAACAATAAAAATTCTCTTTTTCATGGCTCTAGTATAGCAAATTATTGAAAATTTGACAAAAAACACAGAGTTGATAATATCTTTATAGAGGAGGGTTGTCGAAAAAGACAATGTTCTTTTAAATTAGTGAAAAAAAAGGAGCTTGATATACATGGAAAAAGCTATGATGAAATTAGATCTTCCCCTCTCACGATTTGACGAGGGATTGAAAATCAGAGAAATATTTGACGTAAGCGAAATATTGCCTAATACATTGCTTATAGTCACCACCGATCGCATTTCGGCATTTGATATAGTATTAAGAAATGGAATATTGCACAAAGGTGCAGTTCTTAACACTATAGCTGCTTTCTTCTTTAGGGAAACAAGCCATATTTGCCAAAATCACATGATTACCACCAACTTCAATAAGCTCCCTCCAGAGCTACAAGAAAGATTAGAAGGATCTAAAAATATACTTCAGAAACGATTCATGCTAGTTCAAAAGCTGAAACCTCTCAAAGTGGAATGTATTGTGAGAAAAGATATAGATGGTTCCGCTTGGAAAAGTTATGAGAAAACTGGTAAAGTGTGCGGAATAATATTGCCCGAAGGATTAAAAAAAGGTGACTCTTTGCCTAATCCAATATTTACTCCTTCAACCAAGGCTGAAAAAGGAGAACATGATAGAAATATTACATTTGAAGAAATGACTGAGATTTTAGGTGATAAAGACCTAGCGATTTCTCTTA
>JAGLIM010000052.1 GCA_023142995.1 Minisyncoccota bacterium
ATTGAAATAGAAGCAGCAGAATCTAAATTATCGCTATTAAATGAATATAATTTCTCAAAGTCAAAATTTTCCATAGCCGAAAGAGTTTCAACATCTCTTACCTTTGCCTGAGATCCCGTTAGATAGTGAGAGAAATCAACTGACGAAACTATGACTACTCCATCTTTTGCAGAATATTTTTCCAGTTCAGTTGCAAATTCATATGCCTGATCCAGATCTGTCTCTAGCGAAAATAATATAGGAACAATTTTAACTTTTGGAATATAATATTCAATAAAAGGAATATGACTTCCAATTGCATGATCTTTTTCCAGAATCTGATCATCAATTTTAATCAAACCTTTATTCATCAGTTCATCAATTATCAAACTATCCGTTTTGATAATTTTTTCATTTGCCATCCACGGTAATTTACTGCTCAGTGGAGTTTCTCTGTTCAGCTGGTAATGATTTGGACCCAAGATAATGATTGTATTAACTTCTGTCTTTGATAAATTGTAATAAAAATCCGCAATTATCCTGCTTGCAAGCATATGATGTGGAACAATTCCACCTTTTATATTCCCAGAATAAGAAACATCCTTTCTTTGGGAAGATATTCCAGCTTCAAATAGTTCTTTTTCATATTCAATTTCGTGATATTCGTCTATTTGAACTTTACCAGAAAAGCTATATTTATTTTCAGAGAACAGATCAAAATCAAACAAACTAAATAATATGATCAAGCTAAATATCAATAATATAGTTATTTTTCCTAATACCATTAATCTTTCTTATGATGTAATAATTTTAAAGTAAACATTAATATAATTGCCAATACAACTATATAGATAAAGAACAAACTAATATATGACATAATTATATTTTTCTTATCAACCTTTTTTGAATCAACGATCTGACTGTCTTGTGGTTTTTTCAAATATATATCATCAGTTTGATCTCCTATACTAATTGTTTGCGAGTTCGTTCTGCCATTGATCTCGGGCGAATACATCATTTGAGTTTCTGCAGGCGGAACATTGAAAACTCCTGCGGATATAGCTCTTGCTTTATAACTATATCTAGTTTGCAAGGTGTATGGATTATTAATATAATAAACAATTCCATTCTCAGTAAATTCCTGTCCAGAAGATCCATAATAATAATAGTTCCTAATTCTTTGACCTTCATTTTTCAGGTTTACATTCATCGGCACCAACCCTGAAGGAAGATGATCCTCAATCACTGCGTATCTCTCATTAGTTAAATCATAAATTTGCAACCTTATTTCCACTACATCACCCACTTCTATAGGAAGTCCCTCACCTTTTGTATTTATATATTCTCTTGTTATGCTCATCCCATTATCTTTGGCAAGTGAATCTTTTTTGGCAAAGAAACAATTTGTGATCACCGAAACATACATCTGACCATTTCCATTTTGCAGAACCTCAATTTTCTGACCATTTTGAATAACGTCTTTCATTGGAATTGACAATGTTTTTGATTGAACAGAATTATCCATTTCTCCTTTAAAATATATCTCATCCCCTAAAACAATATTGTATTTATAATTAGGATTCAGTTCATTCGTAGTTTTAGAATAATCAACAAGTGCTTGAACCACACGCGCAGTAGCATAAGTATTCGCCCATCTGTTCGCTTTTTTATTGCCTATCAAATATTTCACTGTTTTAACAGCGATCTGGTGGTCAACCTTACCTGCCACAATCGCTCGCAGTGCCAGAGCGGTTGAAGAATCAAAAGAACCATATCTTTCCTTTGTTCCAGCTTCCCAATAAATTGTATTATTTTTTGTCTCTATTTTCATTGATAAAAGCAGATCAAGACCGTTAGTCTTTGGATTTAAATATCCATTTTCAATATTTGCCATCACTGCTGTAGCAACAACTTCCACTTGTCTACTTCCAAATTCCCTGATCTCTTTTCTATCATCGTCAGAACTTAACAAGGAGAGAGCATACATTTTATAAATATACTCATCACTATTTTCAGCAAATTTGGAATTCTCAAAAAATAGCCGAGCTTTTTCAATTATATTTTCATTAAACTCAATATCCAGATCTTTGGCTTTCAAGATATATTCAAAAACATACGCGCTTAAAAATGGATCAGACTTATCAGAATACCACCAAGACCATCCTCCGTCTTTCCCTTGATGAGCAGATAGTTTTTTAATTCCAGTTTTAATCATTTTATCTGTTGATTTATTCTCAATTGCGTCTTTAAAAAGTTCTGGATTTTTATTTGCGATCACAACTGGAACAAAACAGCTTGTTGTCTGTTCAATGCAACCATAAGGATATCTTATAAGATATTTCATTGCATCAGGCAAGCTTCCAATTAAAGTTGAAGATATTGATATATCCACGTTTGATTCCTCAATTTGAGAATCCTTTTCTTCTGGGATCAAATATACATTTTTATCTTTACTATCATAAACTGCTTTTTTCTCCCAAAAGCCAAATTGCCTGACAGGTATTTTCTCTATAATTTTATCTGAAAGATCAGGATCGCTTAAAACTACCGCTGAGAAAAATAATTCTGCATCATCATTGACCTCTTCTGGATAAACATTCCAAAATATTTGCTCGAAGTCATTTGATCTAATTGAAATTTTCTTTTCCTTTTCAAAAACCTTTCCAGAGTCAAATTCCAAACTAACATTAAAATCATAATCATTATCTGTAAAATTTTGTACAATTGCCGAAAGTATTATCGCATCGCCATTTCTCAAGATATTTGGCAGTATTGGTCTGAGAATTATGTCCTTACTGACAACTATATCTTTCAAATTTTGACCAATTTTTGTATCAGATGTAGAAGCTACACCTGCAATGACCCAAGTCGTGAGATTATCAGGAAGTTTGAATGTAACTTTTCCAACTCCGTTTGCACCTGTTCTCAATCGTGGATTCCAATACGCAGTACTTTCAAAGACAGATCTTACTGATCCGTCTCCTCCTTTGTCGTTATGGACCCAAATGCCATTTGCAAAATATGTATGATAATTTTCAATCTCTAGATTATATACTTTTTCTTTTCCAAGTTGCCACTGAATTGATTCAACTGCTACTTCTTTACCATCTACGTTTAATAGTAGATCTCCAATTTGTATATTCCCAGCTACATCCCATCTTTTATTGATCCATAACTTATGATTAGGAGTTACTTTCAAATTATCATTAATTATTAAATATCCAAATGAATTAATATTATGCAATCCAATAACTTTTCCACCTCTAAGATCATATTTATTCTCACTATTAAATGTCATTACATAGTCACCCTCCTTAACATCTTCAATATTCTTTTGCTTACCATCTAACATTAAAACTTTTGTTCCAGCTGGAAAACATCCCATTTCCGCACCATAAACCGTTAACTGACGCAAAGAATGAGACGAAGCTGTGCTGTTGTATCGCGTTTTATAAAAAGCATCAAACGCATCCCTTAAATTTGAATCTCTAAGCTCGTAAATGGCTTTATCTACAGCCCAAACTGTAATATCTGATGATATTGGATCTCCATAATAATCAGTTGTTCTAACATTTAAATTAACATAATCACCAGGACCATATTTTTCCTTATCAGGAATAATATCAATATTAATTTTTTTGCCCTCAGGTGAAACTTTCAACATTCCAGTATTTGACGTCTGGAGCTCGTTGCTTGTAAAACTAGACGCGCTTATAAAAATATTAGGTACATATGAATTATCTAAATCAATTTGCGCAGTTCCAAATTGTCCATCAAGATGTATGACCTGAAAATCTTTTGACCATCCCCTTTCAACAGAAAGAAAAACATCACAATCTGCAATTTCAGAATAGATGCTCAAATGCACATCTTCACCAGGTTTATATTCCTCACGATCTGCTTTGACTGAAAGTCCCCCAGTACTTGAAAAATTATAATAATAACCACTACCATCGTGCACCCATAAGTAAAATCTTTTTGAAACAAGATTCCCCCTACTATCTTTTCCACTTACATTAATTCGATAGGATCCTTTCAGCTCTGGTGTAAATTTAAACTCTACTTCACCATCATCATCTGTTGTAATCCTCTGGTCTGGCAATGATTGTTTAATATTTTTATATCTTCCAGATTTAGCATCATATTCCCAGCTTGATCTGTTAATTTTTACATCAAGATCAATCTTTGAAATATTGCTTTTCCTGTGAGATACCAATATTATATCTAATTTTGTTTCATCTCCAACCGCATTATGATATTCGCTTGATCCTCTTTTTTTGTATATATTAAATTCTCCTTTTCTGATAAGAATATTTTTTCTGGCAAAAACTGGGATATTTGATTCATCTTGAAAAGTTGCTTCTATTGTATATACCTGACTTCTGCTCTTATCGATTGATGTTCTTCCAATATCAATCACAGCATTACCATCAGAACCAAGCATTGCTTTTCCCTCACTTATTTTTCTACTGCGCCAATAACCATATCGATAACTATCAAGATCATTTAGATCCTCATAATAATAGCTATAATCATAATAGTCAGAACTATATACCGTATAGCTCACCTCTTTTTGAGAAATTCTTTGACCAGAAAAATAAGAAGCGCCAACATTAAATGTCAGTTGATCGCCACTTATATAATCTTCATAAGGAACATCAATAGATAAAGAGTATTCTGGTTTTTGAAAATATTCAATTTGAAAAATTACTACATTTGAATTCTCAGACCAGAACCAGCTATTTCGATTATTCTGATCGTTTACTCTGCTAACTTTCATACGATACGTACCAGTTGAAAGATCTTCAGGAATAGAATATTCTCCGTCTATAGTCCCGTCTGATAATATTTTATATTTCTCGTTGAATATAACATTTTTATCTTCGTTCCAACCATTATAGATTTTCACAGTTACATCCCCATCAGCTATATCATATTCAGAGTCTCTGTCATCTCTAATGATTGATTTGAAAAACACAGATTCTCCAGGCTTATAAATAGGCCTGTCTGTAAAAAGAAAATATTTAGTTTCAGCTTGCTGCGCGTCAAAGCTTGCTGCGCGATTATAATTAGTATTTAAATAATTCAGATTAATAAGTATAAACGCAACATCTTCTCCTCTTTTTATTATACCAATGTCAGCTTGAGATGAAATTGGGGTTTTAGCAATTCCCTGCTTATCAAACTTAGAAGAAAACAAAATTTCTCTTTTTTCAAATAAATTATAAACATCTATCGTTGCTCCGCTAACACTTTTTTTACTTTTGAAATCCTGCGCCCAAAAAACAATTTCATTTTCAGCTTCTTTGGCAACAACTCCAAAATCAGACCTGACGATAAAAGCATTTTTTTCAATTTCACCTATCTTAAAATTCAAAATAAAAATTCCCTCTAATCCATCAGGAAAATTAATTCTATTAGTTCCGTTACTTGTTATTTTCTTATCTATATTTACAATACTTTTTAGATCATTAAGATTAACTTTTGCATCAAGCTGATTATTGTTTTCATCATGCAATAAAAAATCAAGCAACATATCTTCATCCGCTCTGTATAATTTTATTTTTGCTGTTCCATTGACGTTATAAACATCAATATCAACAAAAGCTTCGTCAGTCGTGCTCATTGGCAAAACTCCTCCACTGTTATATTTATTGTTTCCCCAAATAGAAATCCGCGGAGCCCTTGATGAAGCTCCTGCTGCCTGCACCGTATTGTCATTTTCAACATTAGAGATAAGATGGCTTGATCTGTTTTTTTCATTAATTCCCAAAAACAATAGTGAAATTCCAATTAGAAAAATAACGATAAACCCTAATATTTTTTTCATATTAATTTAATTATTAATTTAATGATCTTTTATTTTAGTATATACCTTTTATAATGTTTTGAAAAATAAATTATTGTATAAAGATTTTAATAAATGATAAGATTAGGACAACTTTATTATAAATCTGGAGTCCTCACGAAAGTGAGGTAGAAATATCGTAGGACTAATGAAATTCGAAAGAACTACGAAACTTCACCCTTGCGAGAGTTTATGATGAATTTATTTCAGTACAAGGACTCCGAAACCATATAATATAGTTTTAGGAGTCCTCACGAAAGTGAGGTAGAAATATCGTAGGACTAATGAAATTCGAAAGAACTACGAAACTTCACCCTTGCTTTCGCAAGGACTCCAAAACACGCAATAAGATTTTAACAGTTCAACCAAACCAACCAAACCAAACCAAACCAAATATCTTGCCAAATTACATTTATAATGTTATCTTGCTTAAGTAAATTAAATAAATGGAGAGGTGCCTGAGTGGTTGCCAGCCCTAGGCTGGTCCGCCTAGGGCGGAAAAGGGGCACACCTACAATTAGATGTTATTTTGAATATAAATTAAATAAATGGAGAGGTGCCTGAGTGGTTGAAAGGGGCACCCTGCTAAGGTGTTAGGCCTTTACGGGTCTCGAGGGTTCGAATCCCTCCCTCTCCGCCAACATCATTTTAACATATTAATAAGATATAAACATATGAAAAAATACATTATTTTTACAATCATTTTAGCAATAATTGTCTTACTGGGTTGCACCAAGCTAAATATGAAAAAAGATATTGCAATACCAAAAGATAATAAATTACAATTATCTCAAATAGAAATAATTCAACTTAATGAGAATGAATCTGAAAGTGTATATTCAAGAAAAAATAATTCAATTTTTTGCCAAGATTCAATAATGAATGAAGTTGATATTAATTCATTTTTGGTTTATAAAAGTTCTGCATATGCAAAAGACAATAAGAATGTATATTTCCCAATTGAAATTATTTGCGCTAATTGTCCTGGATGTGGTTGTTTCTGTGAAAAGTATATAGTCTCTGGTGTTGATATACAAACATTTAAGGTGTTAAGCAATGGTTATGCTAAAGATAATAATTTTGCATACTATAATGGATTGAAATTAAATGATGTTAATATAGATTCATTTACAATAATTAATTCCACATCTGTATATTTTTTCGCCGCAAAAGATAAAAATAATGTGTTCATACAAAATAAAAAAATAAATGCTGATCCGAATACATTTGAATACCTTGATGAGAGAGATATTGATGTATGGATGAAAGACAAAAAAAATGTTTGGACAATGCTGAAAAGTGATTCATCTTCAATACAAATAGTAGAAAAAGCTGATCCAAGCACATTCAAATTAATATCAACTCCTAAAGGTCCAAATGTATCAGGCAATGAACATTATGCTTTGGACAAAAATCATGCATATTTTCTAAATAAAATTATTGAAGATTCTGACTCAAAGACATTTGAACCGCTAAGCATTTTTATTTCAAAAGATAAAAACAATGCATATGCGTCAGGAAATAAAATAATAGGTGTTGATATTAAAACATTTGAAGTAATAAATAGTCATTACTCAAAAGATAAAAATAATGTATATTATTTAAAAAATATAGTTAAAGATGCTGATCCTGAAACATTCAAACCATAACCAATAGCCTAAAACTTATGACAAACAAAAAATATACTCTTAGTATATTTTTTGTTTTACAAATTTGCTAAAGCTTGCTAAAATAAGGGTAGTTTTAAATCATTCAATCAAAAAAACTATGTTCAAAAAAATTATTATTATTATTATTTTGCTTATGACAGGTGGACTTCTCACATTAGCAGCAGCTAGCGGTATGGTCAAAGTTCCTTTTCTTTCAGCTCTACTAGGAACTGATAAACCTAAAAATCTGATTGGAAATGTTGATCCTAATTTGTATAAAGATACGCTCGTTAAAGAAGATATAACTCTCACTGATGAGATAGGTGAATATTGCTTAATATGTGATATATCATATGAAGACTTTACTCCTATGGATGTTGTTGTATCAAGCGAAGAACTTACTTCATTGCTTCGGGCAACTAATAGTAATCTCGGACCGCTTAAAGAGATACAAGTAAAATTAAATGATAATAACCAAGCAGAAGTATCTGCCTATCTTGATCTAACAGATTATGGATATGACTTCTCAGGACCTGTTTATGCTGCAGGAAGCATTACTAAAGGCGGTTCTTCTAGTCTTGCTATTGACCTTCAAAGAGTTGAGATTGGTATCCTATCTATTCCAGAAAAATATATCAAGCAAGGTGAAGAAGGCTTAAATGCTTTGATTAACGACCAGCTTGCAAAAATGACAGATTTAAAAATTGATTCACTGGAAATAAGCAACAATTCATTACATTTTAAAGGAGATTATCCTAAAACAGCCACAGTAAAATAATATTTTTAACACAGAAATTTAACTTCAAAAAAATAACCACAAATATATGACAGATAATAAAAATTTAAATCTCAGAGTCGCTCAAAACATTAGAAAATATCGCAATCTCAAAGGAGTTTCGCACGAAGAGCTTGAAGAGCTAACAGGAATTGATTATGGAACGATCGTTCAAATTGAAACAGGAAAATTAGAAAAAGTTCCAATTTGTGATATTGAAACAATCGCAGAAGCTCTTGATGTTAGTGTTAATGATATTATGTGAATTTAAAAAAATAAGATTCAAAGCAAAAAAGTTCTCCATAAAGTCGAACGATATTATAACACACTAAATAAACATCAGTATTTTTCGACCTTGTGAAGAAATTAATCGCGCATAGTTCTCCACAAGGTCGAACAATATTAGGCACAATAGCCTCAATATTCTTCTACCTTACTCAATATTCTTCGACTTTATGGAGAAGTTGTTCGCGCATGATTTTCCACAAGGTCGAACAATATTATATATCACAGTATATATTAAAATCTATATTCAAATCTATCCAAAAACTTCCAGAAGTTGAAACAACTAAAAAAGATATTGCAAAAATTGCCAAAAATAATATTTATAAAAACTAATTAATTAAAAACAAAAAAATGGATGTAAAAATATATACAACTCCGACTTGTCCTTATTGCCACGCCACAATAGATTTCCTTAAAAAAAACAGTATTGTTTTTGAAGAAATCGATATTTCAAAAAACGAGGAAATTGCAGCTGATTTGATCAAAAGAAGTGATCACATTGGCGTTCCAATAATTGAAGTTAACAATAAGTTTGTTGCTGGTTTTGATGAAGAAGAAATAGAAAAACTATTGTCTTCAGAAAAGTCGGAGGATTAGGGGTTGGAGGATTTTCATCTAATTTTTATAAAAAGATATAAAATTTTATAATCTTAAAAAGATAATTCTGATTTTCTTAATTATTCTTTAAACCCCCTAACCCCCTTATCAGGGGGAACCGAGAATGGATCAATAACCACAAATTAAGAATATATTTAATAAACATTATATCTAAAGAAAAATAATATGATAGTAGATGAAATACAAATGGAAGTTGCAGGAGGAAAAGGCGGAGATGGTATTGTTGCTTTTAATAAAAGTAAACGAGAAAAAGGTCCTACAGGGGGAGACGGAGGTAATGGAGGAAGCGTCTATTTACAAGGCGTATCAAATTTAACAGCTCTGAATAAATTTCGTTTTAAAAAAGAATTTTTCGCAGATGACGGAGTGGATGGCAAAAATAAACTTCTTGAAGGAGCAAGAGGAAAAAGTCTTATTTTGAAAGTTCCTGTGGGAACCGTTGCTCATAATCTTGATACAAAAAAAGATGTAGAGATCACAGAATTAGATGAAAAAATTATGATCGCCAGAGGAGGAAGAAGAGGCAGAGGCAATTGGCATTTCAGATCGTCAACAAATACAACTCCGATGGAATCAGAACAAGGACGAGAAGGACAACGCTATACATTCATACTAGAACTCCAGATGATCGCTGATATTGGTTTTATCGGACTTCCCAGCGCAGGAAAATCAAGTCTTCTGAATGCCCTGACAAAAGCAAAAGCAAAGACTGCCGCATATCATTTCACAACTCTTGAACCTAATCTTGGAAATCATTATGGAATGATACTTGCAGACATCCCTGGTCTGATTGAAGGTGCTTCAAAGGGGAAAGGACTTGGCATAAAATTCTTACGACATATTAAAAGAACAAAAACATTAATACATTGCATTTCATCAGAATCAACTGACTTAACTAAAGACTACAACATAATCAAAAATGAATTAAACGAATATGAAACGGCCGTAGCACAAAAAAAGGAATATATCTTTTTGACAAAAATTGACACAATCAATGAAAAAAAAATTGCAAAGAAAATAAAAGAACTCAAAAAGATAAGTTCTAATGTTTTACCAGTTTCGATCTATAATGAAGAAAGTTTAGAAAAAGTTAGGAAATTATTAAACAAGATCAAAGATAAAAAAATAGCGGGTTAAAAACCACGCTAGACAGAATGTCGAAGTAATTTTACTTCTATATCTGTTAATTCATTATTTAGTTCATTATTCTCAGTGTTTACCACCATTACTTTAGGTGGTTCAATTTGGGAAGAATGGCAAATGACATTTATTATGTCACCTTTGGATAGAGAAGATCGCATTAATGCATTATTTCTTTCAAGAACAACACTTCCAGTAACTACCAATGTTGCGTGTTCTCTGTCAGTAATTTCCGAAAGGACATTCTTACCGATTGATATTGTATGTCTCTCGTCAATTACTCCTGCAATTGTTTCATTTAGTTCCATGTTATTTTTCTCCAATAATAGCATTTCTATTACACTTATATTGATACAATAATCAAAAAATGTCAAGAGTTATAACCTAATAAAATAGTGCAAGCAAAACAACAGTACATTTGGCTTTAAAAGCACATAAATAAACATCAATATTTTTCGACCTTGCTCCGAAATTTATCGCATAGAGTTCTCCATAAAGTC
>JAGLIM010000053.1 GCA_023142995.1 Minisyncoccota bacterium
TCCATAAAGTCGAACAATATTATACGCAAGAGGATTAACTTCTTGCGTATTTTAAAAATTAGATCATGATCAATTATGTATGTATATCGGCGTTCCAATTTCTGACCAATCAAAAACATATTCTGCTGGACCAACACCAAGTCTGATACATCCATGAGAAACGCGCATACCCAAATGATCTTCTCCTTCACGATATCCCCATGGCCAGTATGGAAGTTCGTGAATATAATAAGCACCATAAAAATTCATACTATATGGCATCCACAGACCATAAGTTGAAGACCAATGATTTTCCTCTTTTCTTTTCACAGAAAATGTTCCAAATGGAGTCGGCATATTATGTTTACCACTTGAGATTAAAAATTGGTTGACCTTAACTCCATCATCAAATAGGGTCATCACCTGATCTGCAATGCTAATATCCATATACTTTCCTTCAGTAAACTTTGGTATTATTTCTATTACCTCTTTAGGCTTAGAAACTTCTGGAACGATATATTTATTTTCTGATAGTTCAAATTCACCATAGTTTCCTTTTATTTCCCTTTGAATCAAACTTATTTTGTTTTCTGAAGGTGTTTTTTTTGTGAAAAATGTCAATTTTCTATCATTTAACTTCAATCCACTCATTCCTATTATACCGTTTATATCTATTTCATATTTATTTTCATAAAGTAATGGTCCTTTTGGTTTTAGCGTTAATGATCTTTTGTCATCAGAAAGTTCATAATCAAATTCAATATATGGACTGAATATTATATTCTCAGAATTCATAAAAATAATTGGCTGATTCAGATCTAATCTTATATTTGAATTTATATCTACATCATCATTGCTATTTTCTGAAAACTTTGCATCAACATCATAAATATTCGCATATTCTCTGATACCAATTGGAATAAAAGCTGACAGAACAATGAAAGTAAGCAAAATAACAACTGTCTTTAACGAGAAATGAAAAAGTTTTAATAACAAAAGATTTTTATTATCAAATGGTATTATACTTGTTAGATTTTTATGTTTGCTATTCATTAATATTTGAAAAATAAAAAAAAAGGATAAAAATCACCCTTTTACATATCTTATTATAGCATAATAACAACTATATAGCAACATCACTATCTCCTGGCAACAACCAGTCCCCAAACATTTTTAGCTTTGGCTTTTTTAAGAGTTTTTGCGCACTCATCTAATGTCAAAAGAGAAGTACAGACATCATCAATAATTATCATATTCTTACCCTTGATTTTATTCTTATCAAGACACGAAAATGCTCCTTTAATATTTTTTTCTCTCTTAGAAACAGACTTCAATTTTGATTGAGGTTTTGTGTTTTTATTTCTGATTAAAACACCGCTAGTAATTTTAAGATCAAACTTATCAGAAATATATTCTGAAAGTAAAAAAGACTGATTAAAGCCTCGCCAATTATATCTTTTCTTATGTAATGGAACTGGGATCAAAACTGTTTCTGCTTTTATATTTTTTTCTTCATCAGTATATATCTTTTCTTCATTGCTGTCCTGAGATAATTCCGTCAAAATTATATCCTGAAAGTCACCATATTCTTCTACTTCTAAAATGCTTTTGATCATAACATTTGAAAGAGGAAAAGATATATCTCGCACAAAGTTAAATTTAAATTTTCTGATCGCACTGCTTATAATATCATATTTATATTCAGTTGCGACCCAAAGACCATCAAGATGAGTTTTCTCTGTACACCTGTGATGCGTCCTGCCACCATCACTGAACTGCTCACATACGGGACAAACCTGTTGCCTTCTTATCTTGATCTCCTCTAAGCACTGAGGACATATCCATCTTTGAACTGGCTCTAAGTTTTCAAACTCTACATTACAACTGAGACATTTGATCGGAAAAAGAGTATCTAAAATAAAATTTCTAAGTTGAATATAAAATTTCATAAATTTTATTTACCTATCACAATTTTATCTTTTTTGACAGTAACTTTTATACTGTCTCCTTTAACGATCTTTTCATCAACAATGTCTTCTGAAACCAGATCTTCAACCATCTCTTGTAATTTTCTTCTCACAAGTCTTGCGCCTTCATTCGGATTAAAACTATTATTTGCAATAAGATCTACAGCAGCTTTATTTATACTGATCTTTATACCATTACTGTCTAAAAGCCTTTTTCTGAAATCATTAAATTGCAATTTCACAACAAATCTAATATCCCTAAGACTTAAAGGGTCAAAAACAATAATTTTATCAATTCGGTTTATAAATTCAGGATTAAATTCTTCCTGCACTTCTTTGATCACGGATTCTTTAGTTTGGATATATCTATCTCTGATCTTGTTATGCTTATCATGACCAGTTGGATTCTCTTCTTCTGCAAAACCTAATTTTGCTTCATCTGTAAGCCGATCAGTACCAATATTAGAAGTCATTATAATTGTAGTATTACTAAAATCAACTTTCCTCCCAGCGGCATCGGTTAGCTCTCCATCTTCAAAGATCTGAAGCATAATATTGAAAACATCACAATGAGCTTTTTCAATTTCATCAAAAAGTATAATTGAATATGGATGCAAACGAACTTGCTCGGTTAATTTTCCTCCTTCTTCATATCCGATATAACCAGCTGGGGCACCAACAAGACGAGAAACATTATGCTTCTCCATAAATTCGCTCATATCAACTTTGATCAAAGCATCTTGTCTTTCATACATCGTATGTGCCAATTTTTTTACAAGTTCTGTTTTTCCAACACCAGTTGGACCAAGAAAAAGAAACACTCCTAAAGGTCTTTTAGAGTCCGTCAAACCTAAACGGCTACGGCGAATAGACTTTGAAACAATTGTAATAGCCTCTTTCTGTCCCACAATATCTTTTTCCAATTTCTTTTCCAAATTCCTAAGTCTTTTTCGTTCAGTTGAAACGATCTGTTGAACTGGTACACCTGTGATCTTTGTAATGATCTCGGCAACATCATCGCTGCTGACTGGATCTTCTATTTGAATTGCATTTTCCTTATCTTGTAATTGAAAATATTCTTTTATGGAAATTTCGATTTTTCTTTCTTCTTCTTTAAGTAAAAGAGCTTCATCATATTTTTCAGTTTCAATTGCTTTTTCTTTTTGAATTTGCAATCCATTTCTTTTTTCTTCAAGTTTCTTGATCTTTTTAAAATAATTTTTTCCAGTATTTTTCCCTCTCACGAAAGAAGCTGTTTCATCTATAACATCAATTGCTTTGTCTGGAAGAAATCTATCGTTAATAAATCTCACAGATAGATCAACAGCAGCATTAATAGCTTCATCAGATATTTTTAGATTATGATGATTTTCATAAACCTTTTTCAATCCTAAAAGCATTTTTTTCGTATCTTTAACAGTCGGCTCTTCAACTAGGATCATTTGAAATCTTCTTTCCAATGCCGCATCTTTTTTGAATTGTTTTCGATATTCATCAAGAGTTGTCGCCCCAATACAAGAAAGACTTCCTCTGGAAAGCGCTGGCTTGAGAATGTTCGCTGCATCAAGAGAGCCATTTGATCCTGCGCTTCCAGCGCCAATAATGGTGTGGATCTCATCAATGAACAAAATAACATTAGGATCTTCCTGCGCTTCGCTGATCACATCTTTTAATCTTGCTTCAAACTCTCCGCGAAAAACAGCTCCAGCGATCAAAAGACCAAGATCAAGAGAATATATTCTTTTGCTCAAAATGTTTACTGGAACTTCACCCTTATAAATTCTTTGAGCAAGACCTTGAACGATCGCAGTTTTTCCAACTCCTGGCTCACCAACTAAAATTGGATTATTCTTTGATTTACGAGATAGAATATTCACAAGAGATTCAATCTCTTTTTCCCTTCCAATCACAGGATCAATAGTTCCTTCTTCAAATTCACGCAACAGATCTACACAAAAATATTCCAAAACAGATTGCTTCTGATTTGCAGTAGCAGTTGGATTAGGCATTTCAACCATCATACCACTATTTTGACCTGGGTTCATTGGATTCATTGAAGGATTTAATAATTGTGCTTTCGGATTTGATTCAAGAAAATCAACAATATCTGAAAATCTCGAAGATCCTTCCATTATTGCACCCAATTTTTCTTTAAGTTCATCTGTATTGATTCCAATTGAAGAGAATATCTTTTTTATTTTTTTATCATCATTAAGCAAAATAGCATATAATAAATGCTCTGTTCCAATATATGAATGCTTATATCTTCCAGCAATTAAAACTGACTTTTTAAAAACATTTTTCAGTTCTTCGGATAGATTTGACTTCCATTTCTTCACCTTTGATGCCTTATCTATGATCGTATGCAAGTTCTTTAGATCGGGTTTTCCCACTCCGAGTATATTTGAACCAATACTTCCTTTTTGAGACAAAATTCCCAAAATCACATGTTCAATATCAATTGATTCATGCTTAAGTTCTTTTGAAATATTTTCAGCATTATTAATCACACCTTTCAGATGCGAAGTAAATTTATTTTGTATTTTTTCAGGAAATATATTCATATGAGTTAGAAAGTTAGAAAGTTAGAAAGTTAGAAAGTTAGAAAGTTAGAAAGTTAGAAAGTTAGAAAGTTAGAAAGTTAGAAAGTTAGAAAGTTAGAAAGTTAGAAAGTTAGAAAGTTAGAAAGTTCCATCAACAACTGGTAATAACTATTATATATATTTAAGCAATTATTACAAGTCTTGACAAGTTTGTTATTTAGATGTATACTATCAAGTTATTATTTTATCTTTTCTAAAGTTCAAATTTCAACTTGTAAACACATATTATAGCTTGAAACCTGAATTCTAGGAAAATTCAAAGTAATTCAATCACTGGGAGGTGAAATACAGATGATGAGAAGAAGATTAGTTGGAGATTTGCCAAAAGATGACGAAACTCCAAAGTTCGTTGAGGCAATAGCAAGAATAAACCATGCCTCAATAGTAGGTGCGTCAGAAATATTCAACGCGCCTTAAATGTGATAATCAAACAAAAAAAAGAGGTAATCAAAATGAAAAATATAGTGAAAATTAAAGCTCGTTTTTCGAAAAAGGACTTAAGAGTCGTTATTAAAGATGACGATCCTGAAGATGAAGTTGGTCCTGAAGATGAAGCTGAAGTTGAAGCTGAAGTTGAAGCTATAGTTGAAGTTGAAGTTGAAGTTGAAGTTGAAAAAGCTTCTAATGACAACGACTGGAAAATAGTAGTTGAACCATCTAAAACTACTATCAAGATCTTACGACCTACTCCAGCTGGAGCGAGATTGATGGCTAATGAATTAAATAAATTGCCAGAAATCAAGGGGGTAAGTCAGTGGAGCATGAACCAGAAAGGAAGTGAGATTTCCATTTTGGGATCAATTAAAGAAGAAAATATAAAGATATTTATTGAACCATTAGCTGTAGAGATAATCGTTCAACATTGCGGAGATAAGGAATGAACCCTATCTCCCTTATTTTTTTGTCTAAATTATAATATCCTCTGCGGGAACTGGTTTTTAACCAGTTTCAAAATGTTTACCACTTACACAAAATACTGTTCGACCTTGCTCTGAACTCCGCGCAAATAACTTCTCCATAAAGTCGAAGAATATTAGAGTTTCATTAAATAACAATATTGTTCGACTTTATGGAGAACTCCGCACGAATAACTTCTCCATAAAGTCGAAGAATATTAGAAATATTGCTGTAAGATAAATATTGTTCGACTTTATGGAGAACTATAGCGCATTTTATTTCAGAGCAAGGTCGAAAAATATTGTAGATTATGGAGAACTCTATTGTGTAACTTCTTAATACACTATACTTGTCTGTCTAAAACTGACAAAACTAATCCAACTCTTGACAAATCTTTGATTTTAATATATAATGATTTGTTGTTCTTTAGAATGAGATAATTTCCTACAAGGACATTTGTATAAATTATATAATTTATATAGACGTCCTTGATAGGAAATCAGTATAAAAAACTTCTAAAACACATTATGTGTTTTAAAAAAGAAGTTTTAAGGAGTGTTGAAGACAATGAATGGAAACGGACAAATAGTAATTCCAGAAACAGATATTCTGGAACTAGTAGAATCGCTTATGAACAAGCAAGATTTGCCAACAAATCAGACAATGACAAGTCTTGGAGATGGGAAACCTCTCCTAATGGGATGTATCCCGTCAAAGAGAAAAGCCAAATGGGCTCTTAAGCACAATGGAACAACGCTTTTAAAAACCCCTCAGCAAGTAGTTGAGGAATTCAGAAAAAAGCTCAAGGAGATGAAGTCTCCTGGTATTACCATCGTTGGTAAAAATGGGGAAGTGGAACAGAAGGTAGAACAGAGAAAGGTTTTTCCCGAAAAGAGACATCCTGTTCTGAAAGCTCCAGAGCACAAGAGCTCCAGGCCTCCGATGGTTTGGACAAAACCAGAAGGAGATCAGAGCGGCTTGATGTGGGTAGTCTTCAAAAGGAAAATCCTCTCAAATAGAGAAGAGATTATTTCTGCCGAAGCAAGATGCAACGGCAAAAAAGTATGGGTAAAACCAAAGGTTCCTCTGGAAAAAGAGGGTTTGGGATACCTAAGACCTATTCGGATTCCCTGGTGGGAAATCGCTGAATTCGACAATGTCTTTATTGTCGAATTACCAGACTTCTCTGAAAAGAGAGTTCAGATGGGAGATAAGAAGGTTATAGTGATCGAATCTTCGGTCTACTTCAGTCAAGATATTCTCCAGAAGAAAGGACCCTTTGCTGTATTGTTTAAAGAAGACCTTGTCCTTATTCATATCGACAAGAGACTCAAAGAAGTCTACCATGCTCTGAACACAAAACAGAAAGAAGAGAATGGGGTTGGCGACCAATGGACCATTCTCAGAAATGGACTGTTAAGAAGCCCGGAGAAAAGTCGGATTTCCGACGAAACTGTTCTCGAAGTACTAAAAACAGTACTGGAGAAATGAAAATAAATAAGTGAAGAGGACTTTGATTTGCAAAGCCCTCCTATTTTTTTACTCTTAGTTATAATATCCTTTACGGGAACTGGTTTTTAACCAGTTTCAAAATGTTTACCACCTACACAAAATACTGTTCGACCTTGTGGAGAACTCCGCACAAATAGCTTCTCCATAAAGTCGAAGAATATTAGAAATATTGCTGTAAGATAAATATTGTTCGACCTTGTAAAAAACCATGCGCTTTATAATAATATCATACCTAAATATACCCAGAGGCTTAACCTCTCCACGCTTAATTATATATTACAATTTATTGTTATATATCAAAGAAAACTTTAATTAAAAGATGGATGTGAAGAGGTTAAGCCTCTTATCTGCTTTAAAATACGTATAATTCAAAAAACTAGCAAAAAACAATATTATTTGCTAGAATAAGACTAATGGAAAGAAAAAATGAAGCTCTTAAATTTGCAATGAAACTTCTTGGCCTGAGAAAAAGGTCTGTCTTTGAGATTGAAAACAGATTACAAAAAAAAGGATACCAAAGAGATATTATAGAAGAGGTTCTTGAAGATCTAGACAGATATAAATATACAAATGATGAAGATTTTGCCGAAAGCTATATTAATGACAGAATGAACTTTAGACCATGTGGAAGATTTCTAATAAAAAAAGAGTTAAAAGAAAAAGGCGTTGCTGAAAATATAATTGAAAGAAAAACCACGGAGTTAATAAGCGAAGAAAAAGAAATCTCTTCAGCGCAAAAGTTAGCACAAAAAAAAATGAAAACGACAAGAGATAAAACTGATAAAAACAAGGCTACTCAAAAAGTAAGATCATACTTACAAACAAAAGGTTATTCCTTTGATATCATCAGCCAAGCAGTAGAAAATGAAATAGAATAAATATAAATGAGTTGAAAAAAACTATGAAAAAGAAAAAGAAGAATAAAACAAACAGAAAGACCTTAATCGTTATCATCTTGATGCTAATGTTTTTTATAGGAATAATTTCTTTTACCAATTATAATTATTCTGATAAGATCCTTCCTAATATATTTATCAGCGGAGAAAGTTATTCAAACCTCACCAAAGAAGAAGCACTAAATAAACTCAACGATAGAACAAAAGATATTCGCGAGAATGGTCTGACTTTTTTATATTACAGCAAAACATATAACATTCCACTTTCAGAATTAGGAATTATACTTAATACTGAAACTATCATAGAACGAGCATATAATTATGGCCATAAAGAAGATATCATTGAGAATATAAAGGACCATTTCAAACTTCAGACAGAAAGTATTCATTTTCGAATAGCAGTAAAGATTGATGAAAAAATAATGGATGATTATATTTTGCATAATCTCTCACATATTGAAGATCCACCAAAAGACTTTCGTTATATATACGAAGATGACAACTT
Source organism: Minisyncoccota bacterium (assembly GCA_023142995.1). GTDB lineage: Bacteria > Patescibacteriota > Minisyncoccia > JAHIHE01 > JAGLIN01 > JAGLIM01. The sequence continues at coordinate 8,360 of JAGLIM010000053.1, forward strand.
TATTCCGAAAGAAGCAAAATCAGGAATTGTTATAGATAGATCAGAATTGAAAACAAATATTTCAAATAATATAACCAACTTTCAAAATGACATAATAAAGCTGAGCTTGGTCGAAAGAAAACCAAGCATTACCAGCGATCATAATGATAATGCTCTCCTACAGGCAAATAATTTGATAAAAAATAAGATCATCTTAAAATATAATTCGGAGCAATGGGAAGTTCAACAAGCAGATTTTGCCCTCTGGATCGATTTTGGTCTAGTAGAAAATAACGATCTAGAAGTTAAAGCAGATCACTTAACTATAGAAGACTACTTGCTAACTATTATTCCTCAAATAAACCGCGAACCTATTAATGCTCAACTTGATTTTGAAGATGAAAGAATTGAAATGTTCTCATTGAGCCAAGAAGGAATTGCTCTGCAAGTTGAAAAAAGTAGAGAAGAAATTGATAGAGCTATTTTCAAGAAAGAAAATTATTCTGATAATCCAGAAAAAGAAATTACAATTGAGATTGAGATGATCACTGAAAAAGTTCAACCTGAAATTACAACAGAAAGTATTGATAATATGGGAATAACCTCTCTTCTTGCAACAGGAGAATCAAATTTCTATGGCTCAACAAGAAATAGGAAACACAATATTGCAGTTGGCGCTGGAAAGTTTCAAGGCATTCTTATCGGACCAGGAGATTTGTTTTCATTTAACAAAGTATTGGGAAATGTTGGACCGAGAGAAGGATATCTTCCAGAGCTAGTAATCAAAAAAGGAGAAACAGTTCCAGAATATGGCGGAGGTTTATGTCAGGTTTCAACAACCACATTTCGAGGAGCTGTCCTTGCAGGACTTGAGGTCACTGAAAGAAAAAATCACGCATATGCTGTGAAATATTATGCTCCTCAGGGAACAGACGCAACGATCTATCCACCACATCCAGACCTTCAGTTCAAAAATAATACTCCAGCATATATTCTCATTCAAACAAAAATTGAAGGAAATAAACTCTATTTTGATTTTTATGGATCAGACGATGGCAGAAATGTTCAGATGAAAGGACCTGTGACCTATAACTGGGAAGAAGATGGTTCAATGAAATCTGTCTGGACCCAACAGGTCTTTGATAAAAATGAGGAACTTCTGTTTGAAAAGAAATTCTATAGCACTTACAGATCTCCAAAACTATACCCACAGAAGAATCCTTTAGAGTAGAATTAGAAAGTTAGGAGTTAAGGATAATTGTTGGTTCAGTGTCTCTGACCTGAACCGTTTATTTCTTTAAACATTGAGGTTTCGACCTCACAAACTATATAAATATAAACATTAAAATTTCTATATTTAAAACTATGAGAAAGATAATTCTTGCTTCAGGTTCAGAAAATAAAAGAAAGTTGATCAAATCAATCGGCTTGAATTTCTCAATCGAAAAAAGCAAATATAAAGAAGATATGTCAGAAAAGTTACCCGCGATCAAACTTGCAAAAAAGCTTGCTCTTGGTAAAGCGCAAGATGTTGCCAAGAAACACAAAAATGCGATTATCATTGGAGTAGACACTTTTGGAATAATTGACAACAAATTCATCGGACAAGCAAAGTCGCCAAAAGAAGCAAAAAAGATACTGAAACTACTTAGTGACAGAAAACATAAGATCATTACTGGAATCGCCATTATTGATACTCAAAAAAATAAGATCATTTCCGACTATGATATTTCACAAGTATGGATTAAGAAACTTTCCACAAAAGAGATTGACAGTTATATCAAAACCAAAGAACCTATGTTCAAAGCATCTGCCTATGCGATCCAGAAATTAGGATCAGTTTTTATTGAAAAGATCAATGGAAATCATATGGGAATTATTGGATTACCAATTGGAAAAATATATAAACATCTTTTAGAACTTGACGTTAATATTCTTGAAAAACCTTACTACAACGACCACTCTTGATGTTTTTTATAATTTATTATATACTCTTATAGTAATAAAGGCGCTCGTAGCTCAATTGGATAGAGCACTTGGCTTCGGACCAAGGGGTTGTGGGTTCGATTCCTGCCGAGCGCACAAGAATTGTATAACGCAAAACGTATAACGTGTAATTTATCATACGTTATACGTTATACGTTTTGCGTTATACACTATGGGTCGTTAGCTCAATTGGTAGAGCAGTTGCCTCTTAAGCAATTGGTTAGAGGTTCAAGTCCTCTACGACCCACAGAAAACATATTAACATACTAACAATTTAACAATTTTTAATCTTGTTAAAATGTTAATATGTTTAAATGTTAAAATAAATATGGTGGCTATGGTGTAATGGTAACACTAGAGGTTGTGGTCCTCTCGTCTCGGGTTCAATTCCCGATAGCCACCCAAATCTAAAATAACCGCTAATGTTAGCGGTTTTCTTATTATTAAATCGTAAACCACACCCCTTGACAAGTCGCTTATCTTATGCTATACTCTATAGTTCTAGTAATAATAAACTTTACAAAAAAATACACTTACCACAAAGAATTTGTTATTATAAGAACCTGTTGGTTTAAATAAAAATAATTAAACAAACAGAATTTCTATAATTACATAATACCGAAAAAAATCAGGAGAGATTGCAAATGGAAAATGAATTAGAGAAGAAAATGGAAAAAGATGTAGATTGGTTTGCTGTCGTAGTTAAGGTACTACGACTTAGAAATGAAGAAAATTATGGCAAAAGAGATATTGCCAATTACTTAGAAGATCATATTGGGGATTTTGTCAAAAAGACATAATTCCGTACATTACAACGAGTGAGATGTGCTTGCATGTCTCCCGTTTTTTTTTACTTAAATATATGCTTATTCAATTCATTATAACTAAGTGAAATTGAACTCATTATACAAAACAAGCTTTCTCTTTACTTGTAAAACAATATCACTACTTCAAATCAACGATACAAAAACTCTCATTCAAAACCAATCTCACAAATTTAGTTCTAACGTTCTCAGCTACGCCACCCAAATCAAAAAATTCATCTGAGAATTAGTCAGATGAGTTATATTATACTTCTATTAACTGTTTCATAAGAGAATCTAGTTGTCGCGAAACAAGACTATCATAATTTGCTTCACTATCCCTTATCTCTAATAAAATATTGCCTATACGTTCTTTCGAAATTATATTCTTCTCGAATAAATCATATGTCTCTTCTATCTTTATACATAAGTCAGAACACTTAGAAAGATTAAAATTACCACTGTTTGCTATCTTTGCTTTCTCAAGTAGATCAGAAATCATCGATTCTGCTAATGCTTTATTAATATCTGTTCCTTCTTCTAAAACTTTCATCTTTCATCACTCCTTTATTCTATTTTTTTGTACAATATTCATTGACCAATTACTTTGGCATTATTTACCTTATATATATCATCACATTATAAAACTGTCAAGAAAAAGATGTTTGATGAAAATTTAGTAGATCTAAACTTTTTATTTTAAGTTCGGTATATGAACATCTTTATCTAAAGCTAATTCTACAAATTTAGTTCTAACGTTCTCCGCTACGCCACCCAGCTCAATTTAACCGCTAATATTGGCTGTTTTTTTATGCTCATTTATAAAGTTAGAAATCTTTAATGTATTTGAGAAAGAAAATAACAGATATTGATCCATTGTTTTTTATGATATTGAGTTTATCTAGATGATTTATGTCTACAGTAATAAAAAGCTATATTTACTGATACTGATATAAAAAAAGGAAGAAAAATCTTCAACATAATAGCTAAAAATTTAACTTCCATTTTGAGATTTTGAATTTTTAAATCTAAGACACGATTGTCACTCCACTAAATTCTTTATATCTTTCAACTTTCTCACCCTCTCGCCATCCAACGGTTCTAGTTCCCTGATTATAATTTAATTTTATATCTTTTAGCTTTATCTCTTTGCCACATCTCAAGCTTGCCGCTTCAGCAATTAACCTCTTAGTCTCTTCTAAATCAAATTCATCGCACATGACGATTCACCTCACATATCTCTTTTAACATTTATTTAAATTCCTGTCAAAACAGAATACTTACAGAATACTTACAGAATACAGACAGAATACAGGAAAAGATGTTTGATAAAAATTTAGTAGATTTAAACTTCTTCTAAATCAGGAATAAATAAACCCTTATTTAAAGCTAATCTCACAAATTTAGTTCTAACGTTCTCCACTACGCCACCCAAACCTAAAATAATCACTAATACTAGTGATTATTTTTGTATCTCAATCATATGCTATAACTCTATAAAAGATTCTCAGCTACTAGACCATTGTTGACTTGCATAGTTACATAATACATAATATGAATAATAAGATATAGGAGATTAATAAATAATCATTTCACTAATATCATTTTTCAAAAAGGCGAACAGATTTTTATAAAGAGCATGGGTAATAAATGGCTTAGATCGATAATTATTACACTGAACGGAAATTACTGATAAAATATGGAAAATACTTTGCCAATTTTAATTCATTTAGAAAAATTCTAACAAATTATTGTCATAATATGATATCTATCAATCCTATTGAAAATTTCAATAAAAAGTTTGAAGTAGTATCCTTATTTACTATTTATAATGGAAAAATATTATTACTCAAAAGACAAGAAAATAAACCTCAAGAAAAAACATGGGGACCTCCAGCAGGGAAAGTAGATGATGGCGAAAATCTTGAGCAGGCAATTTGTAGAGAAACTTTTGAGGAGACAAGTATAAAAATAGAAACAGATCAAATAACCAAATATAAAAAGTGCTACTATGTAAGACACGACGATATAGATTTTGTGTTTTATGTTTATGCAATAAAACTGAATAAAAAGCCAGAAATAATACTAAGACCCGTTGAACATTCAGAACATTCTTGGTTTACACCACAAGAAGCATTGAGAATTGATCTAGTACAAAATGAAGAAACTCCTATTACTGATTTCTTTTTTAAGAACAAATAAATAATATTTTATTATGAAAAATATAAACAGCAACCAGAACCATTCAATATAACGTTCTCTACGAAGCCACCCAGCGCTTTTTTAATGCTTTTTTCAGTTTTTCAAAATCGCTTTTAGTTCCATTAAATTCCCAATCAACAGTTTTTGTAAGCATATTGCAAAAATCGTGATATACCTTTTTTGTTTTTATTAATTTAGTTCTAACGTCATCCACTAACCTTGGTCTAAAACAATCGCTAATCAGCGATTGTTTTTATAATACACATAATAAAAAGAGGAGTCTTTCAACTTCCTCTCGTTCTTCCCATAGACATTTGTGCCTCTGCTTCAGAGATAATGTCTTCATTCTTGAGATTTGTTCTGAACTCTTCGATTCTATCAAGAGTTTCCTGATCCTTTAAGTCAGAAAGATAGCAAAAAGCATAGAATCTATCAGATGGATCCTCGCTTTCTAATAGATTTCTTAAGAAATCTTTTGCCTCTTCTGCTGCTTCTGCATTAACTTCTAAGGAAACTTCTCCTATTTTATTAAGAACAAAACACCTTGGACACGCTTGATTTTTAAGTGCCTTGAAAAGCTCTTCTAAACTCGATCCTTCTTGTGTAATTTTCTATTCCTCCTATAGTTTAGTAAAAAACTTCTGAAATACGTTTACCAGAAATCATTACTATACAAAGTATATATAAATGATCATAAGTGTCAATCTTAATAAAAATAAAAAAAAGTCCCAAAATGAATTGGGATAAAATCTTTGATATTTATGTTGATTTATTTCTTTTTACAAAATCATTTGCTCTTTTGACAACCTCCATTGCCTTTATTTCGGATTTACCTGTATATTTATATGGGTTTTGAAGAAGATCAAACATCTCCTTGGGTATTTGTGAGATAACTTCTTTTATATCCTGATCTTTGAGTGAGAGTTTAACTAACTCCTCGATCAATGATCTGCCTAACGTTTGAACATTCGGAACCAATGTGTGATTCACAAGTTCGTGCGCATCTCCTTTATATCCGCATAGTTGCAAGATAAGATACAATGGTTCAGCCATTATCAATTCTCTAGATTGATCAAAGTTGCGCTTAAGAGATCTCTGGTCAATCGTAATTTTTGAAATAACTTTGCTTATACGATCAATTTGAGATTGAGCCATAATCACTATTGTTGGAAATTCCCTCATTACAGAACTGCCTACTAAATCTCTTTGATGCTCCGAAATCAAACAAGAAAGAACTTTTTGATATTCTGCTGATACGATCACAAATAGTCCTTCTGTATTCTCAAACGCAATAGGATTCCTCTTATGAGCCATGGTGGAAGATCCAACTTGAGCTGAACCAAAACTTTCAGCCACTTCCTTGATCTCTGTTCTTTGCAAGTGACGAGAGTCTCTTGATAGCTGCGCAAGAGAGCTGGATAGAAGAATATGCTCATGTAAAAACCTTGTCAAAGGATTCGGTGGAAGTATCTGGGTAGAAATTCTGCTTGGTTTTAGATCAAGTTTTGATAACACAAGTTCTTCAAAAGTAATATCGAAAAGTTCTTGCGACCTCTCATCAAGCCCTAAAGCAACTTGAGCATTATAGGCTCCTACAGCACCACTGAATTTTCCGACAAGCTTACTTTCTACTTCCTTAAGTTCCTCGGCTGAATCTATAAATCTATTCAAAAGTGTCGCAAGCCAAAAGCCAACAGTGATCGGTAAGGCATGCTGTCCGTGAGTTCTACCGATTTGAACAACAGACATAAATTCTTCTGTCTTCTTGCTCAGATTTTCTATCAAATCAACAAGAGTAGGAAGAGTCACTACTCTGAATGCTCTTTTATAGGCAATAATTCTAGCATTTTCAATTATATCGTAGCTTGTTGCACTATAATGAACCCATTTTCTTAAAGGTTCTGGCATAAGTTCCTGCATTAGTTGTACTAATGCTCTGATATCATGTTTCGTTACTTCCCGTTCCCTCTTATCTTGCAGTGTTGTCGTTATTTCATTAAGCAAACAATGCTTCAGCTTTCCATCCAGTAGAAACACGTCTTTTGAAGGAATTGCTTTAATATCTGCAAGAGATTTAAGTAAAGCCCATTCAACTTCAATTTGAAATCCAGCAAGATAATCATATCCAAAATATGGAATTAATGATTTTGGCTGATATCGAGGATTTCCAGGCATTTCAAGCCTCAATTCTAACAATAGTTACCATCTCCTTTCTATGTTGTGTAAAGAACATTATCATTCTGATAATCCTCCTTCGTTAGAATACTAACAAAAAATTTATTTTTGTCAATTTATAGCTCTTTAGAATTTTCACCTTGACAAACCTTCATATTAGTGTACACTGAATAGTTCTCTAATAGCCTATCCACGAGATCAATTGAACACTAGACATTTCAAATTAATTTGTTAATTTCATTTAAAGTAAAATTTAATCATTTTTATCAAAAAATGATTAAATTTCGCTTTAAGCGAATGAATGAATAAAAATAATATTAATGTGGCAAACAAATAGGAGGAAAAAAATGAGATTCAAAATGTTGAAACCATACGACTTGGAAAAAAAGGAAGAGGAAGAGGAAGCTGTCAAAATTCAAGAGAGAGAAAAGGTAATAGAAGATTTCACTGATGAAATCTTAGTCGAGGAAGAATTCAATTTGTTTCTTGATATAAACAGAACAACCCTCTTGATTGAAGGTGAAAAAGTTTCAAAAACAATTTCTTTTGACCTAGATGAGTCTAAGACTAGAGAAATTGGGATTACCGACATTTGTCGGCAAATCGAAATCCTCTTGGATGAAAATGAATATTGCGCAGAAATAAGTCCAGCTGAGTCAACAATAGGACTTGAGATCTGGATCAGCTCGCAATATTTCAGAGAGCAAGAAGACTTTGAATGTAAATGATCTTCTAAGCGGTGCGATCATATCAAACCGTTTTTTTTATTTCTTATCTTATTTTTTTTATAAAAAAATAGCCCCGCAGAAATCTTCCGCAAGGCAAACCTTTATAATTTATTTATTTATTTTCCTCCTGCTGTATGCACCAACTGTACGCATTCTGAAACATCTTAAGCCACGGACTTGCTTCCAAATCTTTCCATTCTTCTGGGATCCATGGAAGTTGCCAAAGTAAGAACGATCGTTCTGAATGTGGCATCATAGCAAGATGTCTTCCATTCTCAGAGCAAAGACCGGCTATACCGAAAGGACTGCCGTTCGGATTAAATGGATAAACCTCTGTAGGTTTTCCACTAATATCAACAAATGCTATTGGTACCAATTTCTTTTCTACAATCTCATGTAACATTTGTTTATCTGGAACAAAAAGTCGTCCTTGAGCATGTGCTGACCACACGCCAATTCTAGAACCTTCCATTCCCTTAAACATTATCGCTGGACTTGGTTGAATTTCCACAGTTGGAAATCTTGATTCAAAACGACCAGAGTTATTGCTTATAAATCTTGGCTGTTTCTCATCAGATATTCGGGACCAAGGAACCCATCCTAAAAGCGCCATTAGCTGACAACCATTGCATACTCCGAAAGAAAAAGTATCAGAGCGAGCATAGAAGTTGTCAAACTGTTCTTTGACTTCTGGGTTGAATTTTATTACACCGGCCCATCCTTTTCCTGCGTCTAAGACATCACCAAAGGTAAAACCTCCGACAAAGGCTATTCCTTTGAATTGATCAAGGGTAATATTACCTTTGATTATATCAGTCATAGTTGCATCCCAAGGATCAAATCCCGCAAGATAAAATGCTGAAGTCATTTCTTTATCACCGTTACTTCCTCTTTCTCTTATAATAGCAATTTTTGGTTTATTGCTAGAATTAAGAATACTAGAAGGCTCAAAAGTCAGTCTATATGGTGGGTCTTTTATCAACTCTGCATTAACTTGCGCTTCTTCCTCCACACATTCTGGATTAGCTTGAAGCTTATCGATTTCTGTACTTGTTGCCTCCCAGATCTGTCGCAAAGCTGTCATCTCTTCATCTAAAACCAATATATTATTATGTTCTATTTTTATTTTACCTCCACGATTTCCTACTGCTCCAATTTCTTCAACTGGTACTCCAAAATCTGTGAGCAGTTTCAAAACCTCTTCTGGCTTATCAGTTTCCATAACAAGACCAAGTTCTTCGTTGAAAAGTGTTTCTATAGTTTTGGCATTGCTCTCTATTGAAATATCTAAACCGACATTGCCAGCAAAAGCCATTTCTAAAAGCGTTACAACAAGACCGCCATCGCTTCTATCATGAATTGAGCAAATAAGATCTCTATCAATTAACATTTGCACCGCTTCAAAAGAGCGTTTGAATAGACTTGCACTTTCCATATCAGGACAATCATCCCCAATTTGGCTATGAACTTGAGCAAGTGTTGAACCGCCAAGACGGTTTTTGCCATTCGACGGATTTATAAATAACAAAACGTTTCCTGACTTTTTAAGATCAGGGGTAACTTTATTAGTTATATCATCCATTGGGGCCATAGCCGAAATTATCAATTGTCCAGGTGCCTTAACGATATGAGTTTCGTTATCAGGACCAGTAGCTTCAAGCGCCATTGAAAGACTATCTTTTCCGCCTATAATGGCAATACCTAACTCAAGCAAAATATCTCGCAAAGCGCAAACAGCATCATAGAGCCAAGCTCCTTCTCCAGGAAGTTTCGCTGCCAACATCCAGTTAGCCAAGAGCTTTACATCTTCAAGTTTAGTTATTTTGGCACCAATTATATTAAATAAAGCTTCCGAAACAGCCATATGTGCCATTGCCCAAGGAGAGACCAAACCTTTTAGAGGCTGTTCTCCCAGACTTAAAGCTGTTCCTGTTAAACCAAAATGACTTTGCGCCATAATAGCATAGTTAGACAGAGTCAACTGATTTGGTCCTACACATTGTTGTTGAGAAACTAAGCCTGTCACACTACGATCTCCTTTTATAATTAGATGTCTCTTAGATCCAATAGAACGCAAAACCATATCTAGCGCTTCAAAAACAGTTAAGTCTTTTGGTAGAAGTAAAGGTTCTAGTATCGGATCAAGATGCTCCATCTCAAAGGTTTTTGGTTTGACTTTTTCAAGAATCTTATCCAAAGGCAGATCAACAGGACAAGAATTGTCATTCTCGTCATACAAAACGATCTTTCCATCACCAGTGATCTCACCAATAACCGCGAAAGGAATATCTTCTCGCTCGCAAATTTGTTGAATTAGATCTAATTTTTCTGGTCGGATTAAGAGAGCATTTCGTTCTTGAGATTCGTTACACCAATATTCTAAAACGGATAAACTCTTATCTCCTAACGGAATAGCACGAAGGTCAATTCTTGCGCCAGCAGGATGAATAAGCTCTGATACGGCATTGCAATCACCACCAGCTCCAAGATCTTGCATTAAGACAATTGGATTTTTGTTGCCGAGCTCTGTGCATGCTCGTATCAATCTGTTCATCCGCTGTTCCATTTCTGGATCTCCGCGTTGAACCGCACTAAAGTCCAATTCTGTATCATCTTCTTGGCTTTGGATCTTTGAACTACCAGATGCTCCTCCTAAACCAATACGATAAGCTGGTCCGCCAACTTGTATAAGAAGCATACCTTTTTGAGCAGTTCCTTTCTTTATGTGATCGTTCTCTACTTGTCCGGTACCTACCGTATAAAGGATAGGTTTGAAAAATGAATGATATTCTCCATCTGGAAGTAGCAAACCAGTCATTCTGGTAGCACCATAGATAAGCGGTTCACCAATACAATTATGATAATCGCTTGCTCCGTCGCTTGCCTTGATCATAATTTTTAAAGGCAATGTAAGAAGATCTTTGGCAATCCAATCATTTTGTTCCCAAGGAAGAATGTATCCAGGAATATGGAGATTACCAGTAAAATAACCAGCTCCTCCTACTCCAAAGCGTCCTCCTCTTCCTGCTCCGACTTGATTATCACGAATCCTTCCTCCAGGTCCAGTCGCGGCTCCGTTGTAGGGATCAATATATGTTGGATAGCAATGCGTTTCAGCATGTCCTGCGAAATGACGAAGAACTTTTTTCAAATAAGACGCGCTTGCTACAATAGGGCTTGAGGGTATAAGATCCTCAGTCATATATCCGCGAATTATGGAACCATCAAAGGCAACTAAAGAATTTCTAGGATTTCTTCTCCATTGATCTTTGATAATATCCATAAGACTATCTTCCATTAAACAGCCATCAATATCAAATATTCCTCCAAAAAACAGATGTCTCGAATGCTCCGAATTTACCTGAGCATACTTGTATATCTCAACATCTGTCGGATTACGACCAAGATAAATGGTAAACAGATCAATGATCGTTTCAATATCCTGTTTATCCATTGAGAGTCCTAATTCTTTGTTGATAGCAAGTAAAACATCTATTCCTTCTTCTAAAAGTGGAATAGTTTTTACGGGTTCAGGTTTTGAATTAGATTCAAAACTTGTCAAAGGCTCTTCATAGATTATCTCTGTCATCCGATCATAGAACAAAGAAGATAATTCTTCCTTTTGCTTCTCATTAAGACTTATTGATACTCCTACTCTCAGAGATCTTTCAATTCGAAGAACTTCTTTAATCTCACAAGAATGACATATTGAAACTGCTGTTGAAGAGTAAGTAGTTTCAAAATTTAACCTAGGTCCAGCTTCAAATATAGTAGGACTATTCAATATAAATGATTCTTTCCCAAAGTCATCAGGTTTAAATGTTTCCCTAAGAAGCCATATCAATTTTGACTCACTTTTTGGCATTAATTCGCCATTAGTCTCAACATAAAAGCACGTTTCTGTTTTGATATTTCCTGCTTTAATAACAGGTCCATTCCATTCTACCAGTAACTGGCTTATCTTTGCTTTTGTTAAAGCATCTTTTCTATAATATTTCCTTATCATTTTCTCACCTTCTCTGAATAAATTGTCTAAAGAACAACTAAATTTACACTTAGCCATAGCACCATACTAAATGAAATGATAATAAAACGCAATAGTATAATAAAAAGCAGGAAGAAGTGAGAACTCTTCCTGACTATTACGATCTTAACTGTCTTCTGATGTAAGAAGACCGCCTTCTTTAAATCGCGATTGAATTGTTATTTGTCCTTTGTTTGTATTAAATGCTTCTCGCATAGTTTCTCCTATGATCTGCGCTCTTATACCGTCTTTCGCTGCTTCTCTAATGATAATGTTTGCATCTTCTACAGTTTTTGCAACGACCATCATTCCGCATGCACCATGGAAAGAACCATAAGCCTGCTTATCAGTTATTCTTAATTCTGTATCCCATGACATTTCTTGAGCCAAAAGAAGAACTTCAGGAGGATTTGGCATTGCATATAAATAGGCACCAACACCTTGCGGAAGTATTTCTCCAAATTTACCCCAGACACCTCCTCCAGTTATATGAGCTATTCCAGCTATTTGCGCAAGTGGATCACCGACTCTGCCATCAGGCTTCCATCCTATGATTCTACAAATAGTTTTTGCATAGCTTATGGAAGGCACGGTAAGCTTTCTGGCAAACTCAATGGCTTCTTGGTTATTTACAATATCTTTGACATTAGGTCCAAATATTTTCAAAAACAATTTTGTAAATACTCCTCCGCCATTACAGCGATAGCCATCTTCTGCAAATCCAACGATCACCATTTCTGGTCTTATTTCGGAATTATCAATCAGCAAATCTTTATGCACTAAACCAAAACAAAACGCACTCCATGTAAGTATGAGTTGCTTGTTTGATGATATATCACAAAACGCTGTAATACTATCTTTCATTACCGCAGTTTCTCCAGTAATGTTTATAAGATTACTTTGTTTTAATGCTAATTCATATCCTTCAAACAATGCTCGCATTGACGGCATGTTCTCTTTGGTTATACTTTTGACACCAATTTCATTACCTATTCCACAAGGGAACATTCCGAATTTTGCAAGATCATCTGCAGTCATCGCAATTATTTCCCAGCCCAGTCCACGGAACACTTCTGGGTCTGCAACAAGTGTGGAAAATTGTGGCTTTCCACCAGCTCCGTCGTTTTGAACTGCTTCGGTCATTGTCCATGAGGTGACTTTTCCGCTTTGTGGATCAATTTGGCATTTTGCCATCTCTTTGAGAATATGTTGTTTAAATGAATAAACAACTCCTCCTCGAAAATTTCCACCCAGTGGCATAATGGTCACAGCATCATTGTTCTGGAAACTTCTCCTACAAACAGCACTTGCTATTTTCGATACTTCATCTCCAGGATCTATTACTTCTTCTTTATAAAGATCTATCACTCTATTTTACCTCCTATTATACATCTAAGAACAATCAAAATTATCTTTCAATTATTCTTTTTTTATACTATCACAGTTAAAATTAAAATCAATAATTATTAAAATGAAATGGGAGAAAACCAACCTTGAATTGACACTAAAGTCTTAATATTTTTCGACCTTGCTCCGAAATCTATCACATACAGAATAGACTTTTTATGATATGATTTTATTAATCTTAAATGGAGGTCATTAAAATTAAAGGAAAAAACATATATGGAGTTCCCGATCATTGGGAAAAGATCCATAAAAGGAAAGAGCATCTAGGAGACTTTCGCATTTGTAAAAGGTGCCGGGACTTATTTGAGAATCCAAGCACAATCCCCGTAATTATAAGCGTAAAGACTTTAAAAGAAGTAAAACCCTAGAGAACTACTAGAGCTAGTATATAGTAGCAAAAAAGAAACATTATTAATAAAAGCTGATAATATATCTTTTTTACTACTTTTTTATTTTGATAAATTCCATTCACATTCAAATATAAAACGATAAAGATCTCTGCGGGATTGACAATTTCAATATTTTGCTCTATCTTATATTCAGATAGTCAATTTGGACTACAAAAGAATAAACACAAACAAAAAAGGAGTAATGATAAATATGTATGGAAGAACGTCATGGCTACCACCAGGTGGCACAAACCTTTTTCAGGATATAAAAGATGAAATTGCCCTGGCAAAAAGAAGAATTATAGATATGTCTATAGGAGAACCTTCTCTTCCTCCGCTAGAAATAGCCAGGATAACAGCAGCACGAGAACTTTTAAGTTCAGATGTGAAAACACACGGATATCAAGACAACAAAACTCCAGCTCTTCTTAACTTTGCAGAACTTTTTGCTCTGTTCCATATGGACCCTCAGCTTGAAGGAAGATCAGACGTAAAGTTCCTAGGAACACCTGGCACAAAATCAATGCTCGGCGTAATAATACGCGCTTGTGGAGAAGAACTGAAGTTGGTTGGAACTCATACAAATCCCGGCTATCCAACACCAGCAGTTCAATGTGGTTATCAGGGTATACAACATTATGCTTTAAAGACCAACCCTGAGAATGACTTCCGCTTTAGCGTGGCAGACATCAAAGAAGGTACCGAGCTTTTAATGCTCAACTACCCTCACAATCCTTCGGGACAAGTGGCCACCAAAGAATTTTGGGAAGAGATCTGCGCTTATTGCGAGAAAAATGGAATCCGTCTGGTCAATGATGCTGCCTACACTGGTCTTGTTCATTATAGTAAAGACCACTGCACCTTAGCAGATGTTGCTGTCAACTATCCAAACCTTTCATGGGTAGAGCTCTACACAGCCTCCAAATTGATCAATGTAACAGGATGGAGAATTGGAGCAATGGTAGGATCACCTGATTTTATTGATGATATTGCAACCATAAAAGGCAACACAGACAGCGGACTCAGCGCCCCACTGGCAGCAGGAGTATTAGATGCCGTGAAATATGACCAAACAGGGATAGCTACAAACAAAAATTTATACAGAGTGAGACTTCAATTTCTCATTAGAATTCTTGAAAATCAAGGCATGCAACTTGCTGTTCGTCCCAGCGCAGGATTTTTCACTTTATGGAAAGTTCCTAAGATGGCTTTTGGGAAAACTATCACAAGAGCAGAAGAGTTTAATGACCGAATGATCAGATTAGGTATTGTAGGTGTACCTTTTGATGGAGATGACAGCTACATAAGATACGCAGTTGTCAATGACATCATACCATTAGAAAATGACATTATTTCTGCTTTTGAAAAAGCAAAAGTGTCATATTAAAGACAAACATAACGAATTTTCTTCCGAATCCCACAAAGGTTCGGAATTTTTTTTATAAACTTCTTCGTGTAAAAATATTGCTATTACAACTGCTAGTAGAAAATAAAGCAGAACAAAGTCATTTTTAATAAACCCTTTATCACAATTGAAAAACAATTAAAAAACAATTGAAAAACTTGACAATTTTTGATTTTTATTATATGTTACTTTTGGATTATAAAATACGAATTTTTGTTTTATTATCATGACTTAAAGATATTAAAATAAAATTGTTCTTTATTACAAAATTTATCTAAGGTGACTTTTGTTTGATATTATCCAAAACAAATATTTAGCAAAAATCACCTTAGATATGAATGAAGCTATGGATAAAGCTAGGTGAACAGGAGGAACACAAAATGAAAAGAATAGCGATATGGGCAAGTCTTGTAGTTCTATTTATGATAGGACTTGGATCCCCTTGTATAGCAGACAGTGTTGGTGGTTGTACAGGCTGCCACCAAGAGATTGTCGATAACTTCGAAACATCCCTGCACTATACGGCGTCAGGAATGTACGATGGATATCAAGATGGTGCTGCCGGATATTTCGGCATTGACATGGATGAATATTACGAAGAATTCAATTGTGCTAAATGCCACGTTACAACATGCACAACGTGTCATATAGGATACTCGGCTACGTACGGGCATAAACACCAAGGCAATCAGATAAACATAAGTATTGATACCTGTGATCCGTGTCATGGGAAAAAACAGACATCCACTTTTATGGGTGAGATGCCTATGCATAAGAGTAAAGGTCCGAGTGCAGACATTCACTACGAGGCCGGAATGATTTGCACTGACTGTCATGAGCCAGAGGACATGCACGGAACTGGTGTAAAATATGACAAACAACTCGAAGCAATCTCAGTAGAATGCGGAGACTGCCACAACAATCCCGAAAAAACTGTGAATGAGATAGAGGTAACACAGTACTCGTCTGAATCTTATTCACACGAAATACACGGAGATAACTTGAGTTGTATAACTTGTCATTCAAGTTGGGTGTTAAATTGCCAGAATTGTCATCTCAAAGATCGAAAAGGGATGACAGTAACTCCAGATACGTTTTTCCTTGCGAAAGATGAAGAAGGACAGATAACGACCTTCTTCAAAATGGAGACTAAGTATCAAGACGAAAGTCATATTGAGACTGAGTATCGAAGAGACGAAATTCATACCGTTTTCGGAGAGTGGTATGGCCACACGGCGACTAACGAACCCAAGAAGTGCAACGTCTGCCATGAAAACGCAGAAGAGGTATTCCTCGCAAGATACACTGTCGGAGAAAATGTTCAGATCTGCGGATCATTCGTGGACAATAAAACAATTGAGCGTGTGATCAATGCCGAAATTGTCCAACCGCCAGAAGAAACTCCAGATAGTACAGATGATACGACAACAGATGAAACACCTGGTTTCAAAGCAGTCTTTGTCATTGCTGGACTGCTTGCGATTGCATATATAAGACGCCGTGAATGAATAGAAAATGACACCGTTTCTGCTTTAAAAAAAGCAAAAGTGTCATAAAGACAAATATAACGAATTTTCTTCCGAATCCCACAAAGGTTCGGAATTTTTTTTATAAAATTAGAACTTTTTTACAAACAACCCTAAATATCAAAAGCGTAGTGTATTTTGCAACGGCCGTTGCAAAACACACTACGCTTTTATTTCTTCTGTTAAAAGTTCTAAAACCTGATTTCGGGTTTTACCCATTAAATTATATACAATCCTATATTACAAGTTGATGATGAGTTGATAAATGATTTTTACCTAAAAACTGAGAGTATAACTTTTCTCACGGCCATGAGAAAAACGTTATAGTTGGTTTGTTTAAATATTACAGATATTATTTATAAATAAAAAAAGAGGACAGATAATATTGAATATTCCTGCCATTTTATATATTAATGAAATCCTGATCAGACTCTCTTTCAATTGCTTCATTTGTAATATCTAACAAAGAAGCATAATTGACATAGAAACGAACTAATGTTTCTGTTGTTTCATCTTTTTCGCTAGAGACTATAAAACCTTCAATGAATCTTCCAATATCTTTTAATATATTGTAAAAGACACCAAAACCATCTTTACATGGAAATCCAGGACTTTCTGGACCGAAGTTTGATTCTAAGTTACGCATATAGTCTCTTAGAAAACAAAACACTGCAAACATTTCTTGCTCATCTTTCATTTTTTTAGACATTTCAAGAAGTTCAAAATCTCCAACGATCTTCTTTAAATCGCAAAATGCCTCTGTTGCAGCATCTCCTCCTTCTTCCATTCGCGCAGAAATTGATCTTAATTCATTTTTTAATTCATTTATTCTTGCTTCTGATATAAGCAATCCCTCCTGATCTTAAAAGTACTTTAATACTAACAAAATCTTTAAGAATGTCAACATTTATAGCCAAATTCAATTATTAGTATCTTTACGATATTTTTTTTACAAAAAATAAAATAAATCCGCTAGATGCTTCTAGCGGATATTTTCGTTCAATTAATTATTTATTCTCTCTTATAATTTTAAACCTCCTTTTATATTCCTTTTGAAGTTTTTCATAAACTTCTCCTGTATTCGTTTCTTTCGATCCGTCAATTTTGATAAACAGACGGTCAAACTCTTCTCGCTGCCTTGCGATAATCTCTTCAGTTCTCTCCTTGTTACCAAACTGAAATTCAAATCTTCTTTCTATTTGTTTCTTGTTAAGACCTCTTTTTGCCATTCGTTTTTTCTGGATCTCTTTATCAACTTGAACAAGAACAATGTTCTCATTAACAAGATGAGTCATCTCACCTTCAATAAGGTTAGCTCCTTCAATCAGAAAGATTCCTTTACCAAGTTCATCCAGCCTTTTTCTGAGAAGATGAAGAATCGGATCCAACACTATTCCTACCAGCTTATCAAGCTTTCTCTTTGAGGAAAAAGCAATGTTTCCCAATTTATGCGTATCAATACTCGTATTCTCTCTTAAAAGTTTACCTCCAAATTCTCTGTTAATCTGTTTTCTAATAGCCAAAAATCTTGGAGTGGGATCATTGCTATAAACAACTTTTCCCAATTCATCAAGACTGATATGATATATTGACATATCTTCAGTTCCACCATTTTCTTCTGAGAGCCCTTGGATATCTTCAGCGAACGTTGTTTTACCAGAAGCGATTCCTCCAGTAACCCCAATTATCAGCTGATTCTTCATCCTTATCTGAAGAGCCTCTCTTGTTAATGCTGGAGCAAAATCTTTAGCATCAATACCTAAATCGATAAAGCTCTTTAAATTGCTTGAAGAAACTTTTAGTAATGCTGGATCGGTCTGTGGAATAATAAGAGTTGTCAGACTACCAGAAAGTTTAGAATTCACTTCAGCTATCCATCTCTCAGACTTAAAGTCTTCTGAGTCCCGTGCTCCTTTCACAAACATATTGATATTCTGTTCATAAAACAAATTTGCAATGATTCCTGAATACGGAATTACCTTCACTCTGTCTTTATATTCAACAGGTATTGTTCGTTCAATTAAAAATACTTTTTCTTCTGTTGAAAAAGTGCTTTTATCTTCTTTTTCTTCATTAACTCCGATCACAATATACAATATTGCTTTTGAATGAATCTCAAGAAAAGAGATTACGGCTGATAAGTGCCCATCGTGAAATGGATCAAAGCTACCGGGAAAACCGGCAATAAGTTGTTCTTGAATTTCTTTCATTTCTTTCACCTCTTTTTATATAATTACATTATTCAACTCGCTTGCGATACAAATGGGAGAATTTGTTTCTTTTATTCTTTGAAGAATGTTCTCTTCAAGAGTAATTGGGATATGATTAAGATACAATCTCTTTTGAATCTCAACTGGCAAAGTCAAAAGCTCATTAAAATGAGTATGCGATTGACTGCCAACGGCATAAGACCCTGCTTCATGAATTATAGGATACTCTCCTTTTTTTGCAAGAAATTCTATTAGCTCTAAATCAAAACTTGTATCTCCAGAATAAGCAAGAACAGGAACACCATTTCTCAAAATGCAAAATGCAATTGAAAGAAAAGGCGCATGTTTTGTGCTTCTCTTGAAAGTTTCAATTTCAATTCCCAATTCTTCTATCTTAGTCGTCTTGCCAAGTTCCAATTCAATTAATTTTACATAATCCTCCAATTGTCTTTTCGTTTTCATATCTATTCTATCTGTCTCAAATGCTGTTCTGACCCTCTGCCACAACTGTTTGGCAATCTCTGGATGGGTTATCAGAAGAAGCTTTGAATTTTCTCCAAAAACCTTATGCCAGATAAGAGAATCAAATCCCGCAATATGATCAGCATCAACATGTGTTATTATCAAAGCATCAACATGTGTAAGTTCACTTTCCGATCTCAATGTTTTCATTCTCGGCAAAGTTGCTGTTATGTGCGCGGGAGCTTCTATCACGATAGTTTTTCCATTAACCTCTAAAACGGTCAGATTCTCCAGACCGCCAGAACCTACCGAAAACATATCATGATATCCAAATGTCCGTATCGTTATTCCTTTCATTTTGTGTTCCTCCTATTGCTATAAATAAGTTTAATCGATTTTTTTTCTCATCCATACGTGACCTTCACTACTTTGTTTTACAATTTCAAATCCCTTCTTCCTGTAATATGAAATAACACCGCAAATTTTTGCCGTTAATACTCCTATATTTTTATATTCTTGAGATCTTGCAATTGAATCTACTAAAGTAATAATTTGTTCTCCAAGTCCTAACCCTTTGCGTGTAAACTCTTTCAAAGAGTAAAAAACAAAATACAAAGAATTATTTCTTTCTTTTAGATAAAGAATTCCAACTATTGTGTTTCCACTATAAACAAAGTAATGATCTTTAGTTCTCTTAACTTCTATATCATAATTCTCATTACCTCCTGCACAGATGAAATGCTCTTCCCATTCTCTAAATTCCATACAATTTTCATCTTCTTGTGATATCTTTTTAATGAATATTGTTTGTTTAATCATTAGCTCACGCTCATTGAATTATAGCAAAAGTTGAAATTTAGATCTCAACTCCCACCATCTTTCACTTTTGCTGTTATTGTTGTGCTAAAATCGAATTCTACTTTCTCTCCTTTTATTGCATAAGGAGGATGATTTTCATTATAGTGTCTCACGACCCATTCTTTCACCTCATCAATAGTTTCAACAGATCTTAGAACTTGATAACAACCACCCGCAATCTGTCCGCAATCACCACAACGACCAACATTCCATTTTATTAAATAATATGTCATTCTTTCCTCCGATAATTTGAGGAGACAGAGCAGAACTCCGCCTCAACTCATTTCATTGTTCATTCTCTCAACGATATCCTTTATTGAAGCCATCTTTCCAATTCCTTCGTCACCGCATTGTAGTGTGCCAGTAACAGGACCAATGACTTTATACATCTGCTCTTTTTTCAATTCTTCCATATTCTTCAGAAAGAATGGGTTCTGCCACATATTAACATTCATCGCTGGAGCAATAAATATTTTTTTGTTGGCAGGCATTGCCAAAGCAGTTGTCGTCAGAAAGTTGTCGGCGAAAGCATGAACTACTTTACTGATCGTATTGGCCGAAGCCGGAGCGATCAGCATTGCATCCGCCCACTTGACCAAATTAATGTGTCTCACTTTTCCCTTTTCTTTGGAAAAAGCTCCAGTAAATTCCAGAAGTCCTGATTCCCAAATTTCTAAAAATTTGAATATCTTTCCAGGCTTCCTTGCAAGCACCGAAAGCACAAACAGCCAAGAGGCCTTCGTGGTAATTATTTTCACCTGAAAACCATTTTTTTCAAGTTCATCAATAAGCTTGAAGATCATTACTGTTGCCACGCTTCCCGTAATCCCTAAGATTATATTCTTACTCATAATTCTTTCCTCCTATATTTTCCTGCTTATCTCAAACAGTAATCTCCTGTACATTTCTTCTCTTTTGGAAACTACTGTAACATTCTTTTCTGCATCAACGAAATAAGCTGCCGCAGTTGTCTCTGAAGTGCCAAACTTATTATTAGCAACTACCAAATCGCTGTTGTTTTTAACAAGTCCAGCAAAAGCCTTATCAAGTAGCTCTTTCTCAGTAAGACCAACTTCAAGCTTAAACTGTACCAGAAAGATCTCTGGATCCCAGTTTTTGATATGACTGATGATCTTCGGTGTTTGAACAGTTTTGATCTCAAGCTTGTCAGACCCTGATCCAATCTTGCCATCTGTCTTAAGTGGAGCATAATCAGCCACCGCCGCAGAATGAATTACTGCATCAAATTCTGTTGATGAAATATTCTTTTCCATCAAGCTCATTAACTCATCAAAATATTGATAGCTAACGATCTCAAGTTTTCCTCCAGAGACAAACATTTTTGTTTTTGAAAGAAAAATACTTTTCATCTTACTTAGAACATCTCCAAATGATTCATCAACCATAATACTGGTTTCCTTAATAGTATAAGGCCCGAGCAAAAGAGTAACTTGAGCACCAAGTTCCGCAGCAAGAACTGCAATTCTATATCCAGTTGTTCCACCAAAAACATTGGTAATCACTCTAACATCATCAACTGAAACCCAAGTCGGTCCAGCTGTCAGCAAAATCTTCTTATTCTTAAGCATTCTCATTATTCTATCCTCCTTAAATTATTTCTTCACTCCAAGAACCTTCAATATATTTCCAGAGAGAATCTGCTTTTTCTCTCTGCTATCAAGATCAAGTCTTTCTTCCAAAGAATCAACCAATGAAAGATATGCTTTATGCGAAGAAATAGGCCAATCTGTGCCAAAAATAATTTTCTCCGTTCCCATAAGATCTACAAACACATCTGCGATCGTCTTGACAATATATTCTTCATTCTTTCTTTTCCATTTCTCACTCCTTCCTTGATTCTTAGTTGTATTGCTAACAAGTCCAGAAAAGTCTAAATAGACATTAGGATTCTTGTGAGCAACAGCAGTCGCCTGACGAATATCAGGATCACCAAGATGACTGATCACTATTCTCAGCTCTGGAAATTTATCCGCGACATCATCAAAATAGATCGGTCGCGAAAACCGTATTCCACCAGAACTCTTATAAGCCAATCCACTATGGAACATCACAGGAACTTCGAACTTTGCCGCCAGCTCGTAGATTTCGTCAAGCTTCTGATCATTCGGATATACAAACTGATATCCTGGATAAAGCTTGATCCCAACAATTTGATCTTCTAGAAGCAAACGCTCCAATTCAGAAACTCCTTTTTGCAAATGATTCTCCGCATCCAAGCTTCCAAAAACTACAATATTATCATAGCCATTAGTCAAAGAAAGAATTTGTTCGTTACTAATACTTCCAGTCTTTCTTGGGAAATAGGCAGCCAGAGCAATAGCAACATCAATCCTGTTCTCTGTCATACTTCTTTCCAGCTCCTCTATCCTTGCTCTACTTTTAGGATAAGTACTAAGATGAACATGGTTGTCAATAATACTTGCCCGCTTTAACATTTTCTTAACTTCTTTTCTCATTAATTTATTGCCTCCTTATTTAGTTGTTAAAGAACACAGAAATCTTGTAAATTCCTGTTTTCTAAATCTCAGCTTTCTACTAAAAGCTTAGATCCAGAAAACAAAATGCTACAAAAAACGACCGCTTTAAGCGGTCGTTTTTTGTTTAAATAAGTGCACTTTGGTCAACACATTCTAAAAGCCACACTAAAAACAACGACCGCTAATAATCGGATAGGGTTGTTAATAGAAAGTTGTCTTCTTTGATAAAACATAATTTTATTATTTTATTATTTTCTCATAAATCAAAACTAAAAAAACGACCAAATGGTCGCTGTAAGAATCTGATGTAATAAATATTATTTACAACAACTCAAAAACAACGACCATTGGCGTCCAATACAATTAGATAGCATTTTTTGTTGTTTTTGATAAAACATAATTTTATTATTTATTATTACATTTTCATAATATCATATAAAAACAAACTGTCAAATTTTTTAAAATTATTATTTGATCTTCTTCTTTTTTATTATGCTTCTGACTTTTTCAACAATTTCATCAACAGTAAAATGCGCTTTTATAATATAGTCCTCAGCTCCCATATCAAGTCCTTTTTTCACTTCATTGTCTTGTCCTAGATTAGTAAGCATAATTATAGGTATAAGAGCAGTTTCTATATTTTCTTTTGTCTGTTTTAATATGTCGAAACCATCCATCCCAGGTAAAATAACATCCAACAAAACTAATTGGGGCTTAGTATCTTTAATTTTTTTGAAAGCATCAAGTCCATCTGAAGAAGTTGCAACATCAAAGCCTTCTTTTCTCAACTTAATTTCGCATATATCTCTTAAAAAGTCATCATCTTCAACAAGTAATACTCTAATTCCTACCTCTTTAGAGGTTTCTTCCTCTTCTTCTTCAAATTGTAACAACTTTTTATTTTCTATTATAGATATCTTTTTTAGCATATTCAACAATAATTATTTATATTTTTATAAACTGTCTTTAATTTATTACTAATTTCTAATAACATATTGTAATACATTATAACATATTATATCTATATAAACAATCAAAAAAATATCATCAAAAAAATATCGCGTCAAACGATATTTCTATCTTATAAAATAATAATTTATACAAGTTTGTTATAAGTTATTAGTTATATGTTATAAGTTAATTTAGTGTCCCCGGCAGGAATCGAACCCACATCAAGAGCTTAGAAGGCTCCCGTTCTATCCGTTGAACTACGGGGACAAAAAAACAAGCAGTGCAAACAATCTATAACGATTCTTAACACTGTTAAATGCTAACAAATATATTAATTTTGGTCAATAGGACTAAGGTCCGATATCAACATCAATAACATCAACATCAACATCAACATCACTAATTATAATATCATCATCTATTTCTACTGGATCTTCTTCAGAAACAATATCTGATTCTGCATCATCTTTTTCTGATTCATTGAATACAAAAGGATTTTTATAATCATATTGTTCCTTATTCTTAAAGTTCAATTTATCAACATTAATTTGTTCGATCATTTTTAAACTTAAACGGTTTGCTGATTTTAAATTTGCAATCACTTTATCTTCTGATTCAATATAGTCAATATACTTAATTTTGACATACGCATCTTCATAAACAACCTTGAAAGAAAAAAGAATGATCGCAAAAAAATAAAAAAGAATGATCAATGATTTATATTTAATAAACTTTGAAAAAATCTTATTTATAATTTTCTTATCAAATTTTATTTTGATTTTTTTTAGTTTCTTCATTTTTTATGATTATTACTTTTATTTCCAAGCATAAACCTTTAAACTTGCTTTTATGTTTATATTTTCGTTATTACTAGAAACCGTTATATTTTCAATATCATTTTTATATTTTAGATTCTCCATATAATCAAAAAAATGCATTATTTGATTAAAATCACCAGTGATATTAATACTATAGTTTATATAAGAAAGCTCCTTATTAATATCATTTATATCTTTACTAACCATTATTAACTTGACACCAGTCTCATCTGTAACGTTTTCCTTAACTTCTGTTATAAAATTATATATTTCAGAATATTCTATAATGTTGCTTGATATTTTATCAATATTGCTCTCAAGTTTTTGATAGTTTTCTTTTATATTATTAATTTGCTTATTTTGCATATCTAATCGCTTTATCTCCTCTTTCTTTTCTATTATCTCAACAGTTTTAAGTTTTATTTCATCTGATAGATAAACAACGCTCACATAAAATATTGACAATAATATTGCTAGTGTTGAAAATACTTTTAAATATATTTTTTTTTCAATTCTACTCATGAGAATATTTTTTACAGTTATGAAAACTAATTTAAAATAAGATCTTAAAAGTGAAAAAATATAATATTATATTTTATCTTTCCATATTTAGATTATATTGAAAGCTTTTATTATCGTAATTTGTTGGATCAACAGCAAAACCTGAAAAAACTTTTGAATTTTTTAAATTTTCTTCTAGTGCAAGTAAATCATCCATCGTTAATGATTCTCCAATAATCTTTACTGCTAATATATTATAATTTTTATTTTCAATTTGCTTTGCTCTTCTGCTACTTGACGAAGTAGTAATTTTAATACTTGGCCCTATACTAACATTATTGATTTTAATCCCATCTGGTATAACACTAGTCAAATCTTCAAGAACATTCAGCCAAATTGGATGCATTTTTTCCAGCTCTGTATATGCCCTTATCTTAGCTTC
>JAGLIM010000054.1 GCA_023142995.1 Minisyncoccota bacterium
CTGTATATGCCCTTATCTTAGCTTCGTATTTTTTTGTCTCACTCTTGATCACAGTTATTTCTTTTGCTTCAGATCTTAATTGCAAACTCTCCAGATTAACCAGTAAACTTTTATTTTCAACATCTAAATATTGCAACGTAACTAAAAATATTGCTACGACAACAATTTGAATTAAAAACAAAACAAAAAAACTATCCATAACCAAACGGTTTATTTTTTCCCATTTTAAGTTTAATTTATCAGATGGTGATAATAAATTGATTTTTATCATTTGATTTAATTTTAGAATTCTTCAACTGCTCGAATCGCAAGCCCAAGAACTGTCACAAATACCAATGAGTCATCGCGAGAAATCGGAGGAATAACCTTGTCTCCCATTTTTATAATATTTATCCAAGGGTTTCCTTTTTCTATCTCTTTTTTAATTTGAAGCGACAAGAAAGAACTTATTCCGATCATTTTTGCTTCACCGCCACAAATAATTACTTTTGCAATATCTTCATTAGCGTTAAAATGGTCTTTATAATAATATGTTAACTTATTTATATATTGGATCATTTCGTTTAACGATGGTTGAACAGATTTGAAAACTTCTTTACATTCTTTAGTTAATTTTAATCCACACTTTCTTTTGATCTTTTCAGCCTCTTCTAAATTGATTTTTAAGTTTTTTGATATCGCAGCAATAAATTCATCACCGCAAACAGGAATACTCGCTGTAAACTGAACAGCAGGATTTTTAAATATGATAAAACTTGTTCTGTCTTTTCCCAGATCAATGACAAGTATCGGTCTTTCAGATTGTTTCTTATTGATCAAACTCCTTGTAATCGCAATTGATTCTATCTCAGCAGCAACTGGTTTTAATCCGATTTCTTTAATAATTGAAGAATACGCATCAACAAATATCTTAGGAACAACCGCAACGATAACTTCCAAAAACTTCTTATCTTTTTCATTAATAACTTGCCAGTCTACATATGACTCACTTATATCAATTGGAAATAATTGTTCTGCTTCATATCGTATTGCTTGCTCAATATCCTTCTCCTCAGTAAAAGGTATTTTTATAACACGAATAAACCCTTTTGATTCTGGAATTGAATAAACAACAAATTTTGACTTGATCGGTTTTGGCTTTGCGCCCTCTAATGACTTTCTTATAACTTCAATCACTTTTTTCCTATCTAGTATTTCTCCATTTTTAATAACACCTTCTTCAATATCTTCTCTTCCATATGAATAGAGATCCATCTTATCACCATCTCTTTTAAGTTGCGCAACTTTAATCGATCTATCAGATAGATCTAAACCAAAAGCGGAAATTTTCTTTTTAAACTTAACCATTTCTATTTAATAAAATATTTATCTGAACTAATTATATTATACAACATTATTCAATTTCGTTCCAGCTTTCTATGGTCCATCCTCCTTCAGGTCCACTTGAAAAACTTGCATTTGCCAATCCGCTTTCATAGGTTACTTTAGTATTCTGTGATAAATTTAATTTATATGCTGTAACTTCTTTTAAATTAGCTAAATTATTAATATTTGCTATGCCTTTATGAGCATAAAAGATCGCACCATCTGCGTTATTACTCACATCAATTGCATAAGTACTGCTATGATTATGTGTTGATAATAGCATAATATAGCTTCCGTTGGACGTATCACAAGTAAAAGGTGAATTACCTGGAAGAAATCCTTGAGACCCGCAAATAGCCACATTATTCAAAACTACTATTTTCCCAACTGTTGATTCTGATCCATGTTTATCAGCAATTATCACACCGCTATTTCCTCCATACGCGCTTGATAACTTTATACCTGTTCCAACTCCTATAGTTACATCGCCTTTAACCCAAATAGTTCCATTTACAGTTATTACAATTCCAGGCGTTGGCACAAAATCACAATCTAACACACATGCATCCAATGTGATATCTACAGTTGGAGAACAATGAGCAGTATCAGAGAAAATACCTCCAGCAGTCGCTGCAGCTTCCCAGTCTGCAATATTACTATCAGAAATAGGAAGTGCCGCTACGACTGGATCATTAACAGTTTCCTGAACTGAAGAACCTGAAGTCCCAGTAAATTGCACTTCATAATGAGCAGCGCCAACGACATCAGTACTGTTTATATTTTTCGCATATGCATCAACTCCGATATCAGAATTATCAATAGTATGAGCACGAGCAGTTCCAATAACATTTACAGTATCTAGTGAAGTAGCAATTCCTCCCAGCCATAATTTGAAATTATAATCACCAGTATCTAATGTCCAAACAGGAGTTACCGCATCCCAATTTGGACTATATTTTGAAAGTCCATTTCCATTTCCATTATTTGAATCTTTTGCCATTACAAAATATTTTGAATCACTTGCTGTGTCAATCACAACCCAATACCACTGATCAGCAGTTAGAAAAGGAGGAGTAGAAAACGAAAAGTCAACCCATCCATAATTTTCACCAACCTTTGAAGCGATTAATGTCGTTGAACCGACCTGTGTTTTTGTAGGAGAACCAGGCTGCGCCCCTCCGCTTCCATCATCAGTAAACACTCTTATCGTTTTATCAGTAACATTTCCTATTCTCTTTATATAAAAAGATATCTGAGACATAATTTCTGAAGAACTTGCCTTAAAGCTTTGCGCCACATCAATGACCGGAGCGGCATCTCCAAACTCTGTTTCAGCGTTATAGACGCTATGCGAATGATCAAGACTCATTCCAGTGGCCACAGAAACATCTCCATTGATCTTTGATGATGAATTTGAAGACCCAACTACGTTTCCATTAGAATATAAATTTCCATCAATCTCAGAATTATTTGCCATAGTTAGTCCTCCTTCCCCAACCTGTACTCCATAATGGAAACCTATACCATCTACATTCATAGTGATCTCAGTCTTTACTTTCCGTTGATTTCCGAAATGAGAAGAAAGAGACTCTATAGTAGTTACATCTCCCACACTGGTTATATTCTGAGTTACAGCTGAATCTCCTAAATTAAAATTATTTATCGCTGTATAATTATAGCTTTTCATCACTCTCAAAAGCGCATCTTCAATTCCAGATTCTGATGAATAATAGGATTGAGCAGATTTCAGCAATGCGCTACTGATCAAACTTCTTGTGATAATTATCGTGCTTAAAGAATATGCAACGACCAAAGATAAGCTCATCAAAATGACAAGCACAAAGATCGCAGCGAAACCTTTATTCTTAATTTTAAATATTGTAGATAACATTTTATATATTAAATTTAAATTTCTAATATTGTTAAACTTCCATAGTATTGTTCGACCACAATATTGTTCGACTTGCCTTAATATTGTTCGACTTTATGGAGAACTCTGCGCGTTTGACTTCTCCACAAGGTCGAAGAATATCTATTTTCTTATCTCAAAGCCACTGTGCTTATCAGATTGACTTCTGAATCTGACAGAGAACTATTTTTTGCCTTGATTTTAATATCAATCTGAATTGACTCTCTACTGCCATTTTTAAAATATGAAAATTCCAGTTTTGTGATCTGAACATCAGATGAATTGAGCGCTATCGGAACAGATCCTTCTTTCTTTATAAACAACACATAATTATCCAAATAGAAATCTATATAATTAATATCTTCATTTGATGATGACCCAATCTCTGTTGCAAGCGATAACTGATCCACTGATGTGTCAAGACCATAATTTATAAAATTACTTGTTGGTATATATACATATTGTGCATTTATTATTTCATATGTCATTCTTTCCATAGTGCTATAAGCATTTGAATTAACACGGGATAAAGCAATGATCTTGTTGTTTACTTTGATAATAAAAAGTAAAGTTCCAAAAAGAACCATAGATATTATTCCAACAAGCGCAACATATATAAGCATTTCGATCAAAGTAAATCCTTTTTTATCATCAAATACATTTTTTTTTCTTGCAAAATATTTCATTTATAATTAGTGATTGGTTAAATATTCAAACAGCTCAACTTGCCCAGTTCCGTCTCGAGTAGAATAAGTGACAGTTGAAGTAACTTTGATCGTATTATCATCACCGCTACCACCAGTTAATACTATATCATCATTAAGATCACGCTCTACTTTTGAAAATACAACTTGCATCGTATATTCTCCAAAAGTTCCTTGTCCAAGAACTGCAACCCATTTTTCAGGAGTTGTCGCACTCTGATCAAAATGGTAATTAGCATCTTTTGTTAAAGCCCAAAGAACGTCCCAATCTTCGTCCCTAAACGCTCTTGACTGTTCAATAAGAGATTTTGCATGATACAAAGCTTCCACTTTTTTTGTCCCCTCCGCAGAAACTTTCATAGCATAGTTCAGATAACTTGCAATGCCAAGAAGAACGACAATGCTAATTGTACTTGCCACCAGAACCTCAATTATGCCAAATCCTTTTTCATTGATATTTTTCATAAATATTTTTATACTCATTTGTTAAAATAATTTTGTATAATACGCCGTAGCTCTATATTAAGAATCAACTAATCTTAAATGAAAATAAGCATTTTCTTAAAATAGCAAAGTGGAATTTTAAAAGCGGAGGAGTATAACTATTGAATACTCATTGTTCCTACATCAAACCCTTTTTGAACAGTAGCACCACCACCATTTTTTATATAAGTTGCAATATTCTTCACTCCTGGACCTGTAAAAATCTTAAGCTTTTGAGTTTCTGTTTGTTCTCTGGTCACACACAATACCGTATGTCCATCCAGCCAACTATGAATTCTTATTTCCTGATTAACTCCATCAACTGGTATTATACCAGTCCAGTCAAATATATCATTTGCAACATCAAAATAAGATGCAATATCAATATCAGTTCTCGCTATTTGAACATTTACTGCATCTACCCACTGAAGAGTTAATTCTGTCTCATCTTCTATTTCCCACCCCAAAGCAAAATGAACATGTCTTACATTTTGTATCGGAGAATCAACACTTGTTTGAAATGCACCAAGACTGATCTGTCCATCTGAATTTATAAATATTTGTTTCCAATTAGATGGATCATTGATCACTCTCAGACTTATTGTACCAGAATTATTAGTTAGACCTGTTAATCTACTAAATACAATATCATCTCCTCCTCCCAAAGAATGAGCAAAGATTTCGATCTTGTCTGAAAATATATATTCGGAGTTTGTTAAAAGTCCCGCAGTATAAGCACTTCCTTCAAATATAACAATTTTAGAAGGTTCCACGCGCACACTATAGTGAGTTCCATTTAAAGCACTTATTGATTGAGATTTTGCAAGCTTTATTTTTGAGCTTATTCCTTTCGCTGTGTTTTCAAGATCAATATTACTGCTAAAATCTCTTCCGACACTTATAGTAATACCAAATATAACCAAAACTAAACCGATTACCAATAACATTTCGATCAAGGTAAAACCGTTTTTATTATTTTCTTCCTGTAACATATAGAATTATTAATATGATATTATTCGACTTGCCTTAATATTGTTCGACTGCCTAAATATTGTTCGACTTTATGGAGAACTCTACGCATTTAACTTCTCCACAAGGTCGAAGAATATTGTAATAATGTCAAAGAATATTATTGTAAGGTCGAAGAATATTATGAGTTAAAGAATAATATTATTCAACTGCCTTAATATTGTTCGACTGCCTTAATATTGTTCGACTGCCTTAATATTGTTCGACTTTATGGAGAACTCTGCGCATTTAACTTCTCCACAAGGTCGAAGAATATTGTAATAAGGTCGAAGAATATTATTGTAAGGTAGAAGAATATTATGAGTTAAAGAATAATATTATTCAACTGCCTAAATATTGTTCGACTTTATGGAGAACTCTACGCATTTAACTTCTCCACAAGGTCGAAGAATATTGTAATAATGTCAAAGAATATTATTGCAAGGTCAAAGAATATTGTAATAAGGTCGAAGAATATTACTAAATATTACCCATCACTGAATACATTGGTTGAAGCATAGAAATTGCAAAGAACCCTACTCCTCCTCCAATTACAAGCATTAGAACTGGTTCAATAATTGATGAGAGATTTTCAGTAACTTGTTCGATTTCATCCTCATAGAATTCTGCAACTTGTTTCAATGTTTCCTGTATAGTTCCAGTCTCTTCACCAACCTCAATCATATGTATCATCAGGGGATAATATAATTTATCATATCTTCCGATAACTTCACTCAGTGGAATTCCTTTCTGAACATCTTCACTAGCTTTTTTAATAGATTCTTTATAATAAGTATTCCCTAACGTTTCAGAAATAATATCCAGTGCTTTCACAATTGAAACTCCACTAGCGATCATAGAGCTTAAGGTTCTTGAAAATCGTGCCATATTAACCTTTGAAGCTATTTTCCCAATAGTCGGTAATTTTAATATTATATTATCAAATGTTTTTTTACCTCTTCTAGTCTTTAAAATTTTAATAAACAACACGATTGCAGCAACTGCGCCTAAAAATAGATATAATATATAATTTTCAAAAATATTACTTACAAAAACAATCATTTTCGTTGACGTCGGAAGTTCAGCTCCGGTTTCAGTGAATATTTTTAGAAGTGATGGCACAACATAGGTCATCATTAATGATCCAATAACAACCATCGCCAAAACAATAACACCAGGATAGGTCAT
Source organism: Minisyncoccota bacterium (assembly GCA_023142995.1). Lineage (GTDB taxonomy): Bacteria > Patescibacteriota > Minisyncoccia > JAHIHE01 > JAGLIN01 > JAGLIM01. The sequence continues at coordinate 6,658 of JAGLIM010000054.1, forward strand.
TGCTCCTCTCACTCGTGATGCCAACTCATGCTCTTTCTTCAACTGAAGATAAAGTATATCCAAAGTTTCTTCAAGATTACCACTAGTTTCTCCTACTCTAACCATATTAACAAACAGAGTATTAAAAACTTTTGGATATCTCTCTAAACTGTCAGCCAGTTGATTTCCTTTTTGAATGTCATTTTTAACAGACTCTAATATGTCCCTAAAATATGCATTACTTGTTTGTTGAGCAAGAACTGTTGTTGCTCTTGAAAAAGGAAGACCTGCTCTAAGCATCACACCAAGATGTCTTGCGAAAAGCATCTTGTCAACAACACTAACTCTTTTAAGGACCTTAGATATCTCAAATTTCTTTTTCTTATCAGAAATTTCTTCACTTGAAAGCAAAAGTAATCCTATTTTGCTAACCTTTTGATCCAGATCAACTTTATTCTTCGCCTTCATCTCCCCAGACTTAATCTCACCAGTACTAGTTTTCGCTTTATAGGAATAGATCATAAATTCATTTTAACATTTTAACATTCTTTTAAAAACTAAATTGATTTCCAAAACACAGCTCCTATTTCTTCAACTAGTTTTACTGCTTCTTGATAGTCTTCTTTATTTATAAATCAGATGAACATGCTTATCCATTTTAGCTTTCAACTGTATCGGAAAACCATTTTCCATTTGTTAAAATGTTAAAATGTTAGTATGTTAAAATGATTTACTCTTTCGTAACTCTCATAACTTCTTCAATCGTTGTAATTCCTTGTACAAATTTGATTATGCCGTCTTCTAGCATTGATGTCATTCCACCTTTTTTTGAAACTTCATCAATTGCTTCTGCTGAAGCAGACTCATTGATAAGTTTTCTAATTTCATCATTCATCTGCAAAACTTCAAATATTCCCAGTCTCCCTTTATATCCTCCTCTACACTTGCCACAGCCTACTCCTTTCATAAATGTAATATCAAGCCACATATCCTTATTGCTTTTATACTTCTTTTTAACAATTTTGTTTTCTATAATTGTATTTGAGATCAAGTCTATATCAAAGTTTTTAGCAAGACTATTATATTCTGCTTCGCTCAATTTATGCCCCTCTTTACAATCAGGACATATTTTTCTGACAAGTCTTTGCGAGATAATTATATTAGTAGTTGATGAAACTAAAAATGCTTCAACTCCCATTTCTGCTAATCTCGGTAATGTTCCTGCAGCGCTATTTGTATGTAAAGTTGATAGAACCAAATGACCAGTAAGAGCAGCATGTACAGCAAGTTCAGCAGTTTCTGTATCTCGTATCTCACCTACCATAATGATGTCAGGGTCTTGACGCAAAAGAGATCTTAGACCAGAGGCAAATGTGAAATTTATCTTACTATTTATTTGTGATTGATTTACTCTCGGCATCCTATATTCAATAGGATCTTCAAGAGTACTAATATTCACATCAGGAGTGTTTAGTATTGCAGCAATAGTATATAAAGTTGTTGTTTTTCCACTTCCAGTTGGACCAACAACCAAAATCATCCCGTTTGGTTTTGATACCTCGGCATTCACAACATCAAGATCTCGCTTTCTAAAACCTATTTGTTCCAATGTTAGATCATTTGATGATTCATTCAATAAACGCATAACAATTTTTTCTCCATCAAAAACAGGAATAATTGATACACGAAAAGCGACTTTATAATCGCTAGTTTCAATTTTAAACCTCCCGTCTTGAGGAAGCCTATGTTCATCAATTTTTAAATTTGAAAGGATCTTAATTCTAGCAACAATTCCCATTATAATGATCTTTGGAAGTGTCATCGCATCATGAAGCACACCATCAATTCGATATCTAATAACAACATCTCTTTCTTCAGGTTCAATATGAATATCACTAGCACCTTCTAAAATAGCATGCTTGAGAAGAGTATCTACAATTTTTATAACAGGCAGATCTTCTGCAGCTTTTTTTAAATCTACATTAGCACCCTCTTCTTCATCACCTGATTTAATGACCATATTCATTCCTTCTTTGTCATCTGCAGACATATCAACGCCTCCAACCATTTCCCCGAACTCAGCTTTAAGACTTTTTTGAAACATCATCAAAGCTTTTTTAATTCCTTCTTCATTAGCCAAACATGGAATGACTTTAAGACCAGTTTTTTTACTGATAAAGTCAATGAATTGCAGATCATTTGGATCAAGCATAGCGACTTTAAGCTGATCACCTTGTTTATCAAATGCAATTGCGTTATATTGTCGTGACACTGGTTCAGAAATAATTTTCAAAATATCTGGATCTATCTCACTGTTCTTTAGATCAACAAAAGGAATACCTAAAAT
>JAGLIM010000055.1 GCA_023142995.1 Minisyncoccota bacterium
TCTTCAAACTTTTTGTTTTTTTCTACTGATTCGTTGTAAGCTTTTTCAAGCTTTTCTTTCTCAATCAATCCAAAATCTAATAGAAATAATTTTAATTGTCTATCCTCAACTTGCATATTTTTTGTTTTATAAAAAGTATACTACATACAAAGAATTTCTTTTATTTTTCGAATAACTTCATCAAGATGATAATCAGCCTTTACTAGATATGTTGTAGCACCAAGGTCTAATGCTTTTTGCACATCATTAAGATCTGACAAATTGGTCAAGATTACAACTGGCGTATCTTTATCATTAGCTTTCAGTTTTGATAATACTTCAAATCCATCCATTTTTGGCAAGATTATATCAAGTAATATCAAATCTGGTTTTTCTTTTTTTGCAACTTCAAGACCAACAATTCCATCAGTTGCGCTTAAAACCTCAAATCCTTCTTGCGACAACACATCATCCAATGCTTTTTGCAATGTCGCTTCGTCTTCAATCACTAATATTTTTTTCTTAATATTCATATTTTTTTCTTAAATATAATTAGACTTCTTGCGTAATTAATTTTGTTACGTAATTAATTACGCAAGAGGTCTATTTAAAAAATAATCATTTTTTTGAAATTGGAAGCTTAAACCAAAATTTACTACCCTTTCCTTGCTTTGAGTCAAAACCGATTTCACCTCCAGAACTTTCAATGAGAGCTTTTGCAATAAAAAGCCCTAGTCCCGTACCAATTGTTTGTCTTTTTGCAACATTATCACCTCTAAAAAACTTATCAAACACTCTTTTTTGTTCCTTTTTGGGAATCCCAAATCCATTATCTTCAACTATGAACATCACAAAATCATCTTCATTTTTAAGCGATATCCGAACTTCTCCTTTCTCTTTTTTGGTATATTTTATTGCATTATCAATAAAATTCTGCATCACCATTCTTATTCTGCTTGATTCTGTGCTGACCAGACCAAGATCATCTTCAACATTTAAAATTAATTCTGCATTATGCGCAAGCGCAAATGAATTCAATTCTCTGACAACACCCTCTGCTTCCTTACCTACATCAATTATATTTTCCCGAATATCCATCTTACCATTTTCAATTCTTGACACATCCAAAAGATCATTAACAAGCCTGATCATTCTTGTTGTGTTTTCCTGTATATCTCTTAGATACCCGTTTTGTTTTTCATTCAAACATTTATTTCTATCAGAAAGCAAAATATCTGATGCCCAACGCATTCCTGATAGAGGAGCTTTAAGCTGATGCGATGCAATTGACACAAATTCAGATTTGATCTTATTTGCTTTAGAGACTTGTTCAAAACCATGAATGATAGATAGTCCAATACTAAAAATTATAGCACTCACAGAACAAACACTGAGAACAACTATTTCAGGAACATCATATTTACTAACAACAACATAGACACCCATCATAGAGCAAATATTTATCAACCCCATAACTATAAACAAAAAGCTTGGACATTGCCAAAGGCTCAAACCATTTTCTTTGCATTCTCTAAAACTACGGACTATATCTCTGATCATTTTATATTATATTATATAACAATTTAATTATAGCATAATTCTAGTATAATGTAAAACATAAAATCATGAATATTTAGAAGATATAATATCTTTCAACCTTATTATAATATTCTTTTATCTTGTCACGATATTCTTCGACCTTGTGGAGAAGCCACGCGCGCGGAGTTCTCCATAAAGTCGAACGATATTATTGTCGAACGATATTATAATCACGCTGATTCCATACTCCCAACAATTTCCCTCTTGCCTGTGCCCGCCTTGGGAGGGAGAAGGGTTATGGGTGTGTTAATGTGGAACCTAAATGCAAAACCATTCGCAAACAGGATCCACAGCCCTATCGGGACTATGGAACCAACGATTTACGAAACAAAAAACCCTCGCGTGATGCGAGGGGTTTTATGTGTGTGGCAATGGTTTGGTACGAACGAGGCATTGCCTCGTTCGCAGACAAATTCATTTCAATTTTATCCCTGTTTTTTTGATCTCAGAAGCTAAGGATGACCACCGATCATTCAAATCTCGAGGATGAAAAGGATGAGGTTCAATAGCATAGCTTACTTTATCAGCAATTCTATCTATTAATAATTGCTCTTCAAAAGAGTCTTTGCCAAATTTTTCTGAAATAACAGCAATATCAATATCACTCCAATCACGCGGATGGCTTTTAGCATAAGAACCGAAAAGGTAAATTTTATTAAATTCAACCCCTTCTTTTTTTAATAATTTCTTATATTCAAAAATTATTTCTTTTATTTCTTTGTTGGTATAAACTTTTTTCCTAACCATAGATATAATTTATTAGCTAACTCAAAATGTTTGATAGTGTAATTTTTCGTCGCTCTCTTGCAAAAATCAGATTTGTAATTATCATAACGAGCTCTTATATTAAAAGTATTAATTTCCCTTAACATTTCTTTTTGTTCTTCAGATAATTTAATCTTTGCGATATTTGCTAGATCCAGCAGATCATGAACAAAAGGAGCAGGCTTTCCAGTTTTCTCAACTACCAAAGCTTTTAACATCTTCTCTAAATAGATATGAACAAAGAATAAACAAGCAGAATATCTCTTGCTTTTTAGCAATGCTTTCGCTGTTATTCTATCATCAGTTGCTTTATTTCTCCAGAATTTTACTATTTCTTTTTTTGTTGGCATATTTTTTTTATTTACATCTTTATATTATCAAAATCATATATTAGTGTCAATTTTACTGTCTTTACCGTCTTTAAATATTCTTCAGCCTTCCTCCAATATCATTCAACTGAAGCGATAGCGAAATGAAGAAGCCACGCACGTATAGTTCTCCATAAAAAGTAGAACAATATTATATACATACAACCAAACTACAATATTCTTCGACTGGATCGGTAGCGAAATGGAGAAGTTTATCGCGTATAGTTCTCCATAAAGTCGAACAATATTAGGATTACTGAACGATATTATAATAGTCTAACAATATTATAATTATATTGGCTCCATACTCCATAATTCCCCTCTTGAGAGGGGGTTGGGGGTGTGTTAACGTGAATTGGAAAAAGTTTTTTGAAATCACAAAAGGCTCCAGTCAAGAGACTGGAGCCAACGAATTTGCATAAACAAATTCATTCCAAACTATCGATTATAAATAATATAGCTCGTCTTATAGACTCATCACATCTACTCCTGTTGTATATAGATCTAATTCTCCTTGATTAATACTGTATATCGCTGGTTCTGATCCTCCATGAGATAGAAAGTCTTCAGCGGTCATATTGATCCAATGTTTTGATTGATCACCGTTAATTTCATAAACTTTGTCATTTGGTCCAGCTGTTCCTTCTTCTCCCGTATTAACTCTTGCCCAACCAGATAATGAATAAGCATCTAAAGAGTCAACTTGCTTTAGATTTTCCCATTTAAGATGTGCGTAGTAGTCAAATATTTCAAGTGAAACAATATGTCTAATATATTTCGTATCACCAACTATTTTAACAATATAAACAGCAAATGGATTATCTGAGCTTTGACATTGAATAATGTCACCATCTATAATCTCAGACGGAGAAATAATTCCTCCCTCTCCTTCAAAAACTGCAAAGTAAGTAAAATGAGTTGTTGTAGCAGTAACAATATTACTAGCAATATTAACTTCACCATTTTCTAACATAACCCATTGACTCAAAGCTTCATTCCAATAATGAACTCTCAACGCTTCTTCATTCATTCCTTCTACTTGTTCATCTGTATAAGTAAAAGTCAACACTAAAGCTTTTTCAAAATTATTAACAGCATTATTCAACGCATTAACAGCAGTAAACTTATACGCGTAATCACCAATAATATTTTTTTCATTTGGTAGCGACATAGAAGCAACCACTTCAGCCTTAACTATCGGATTAATAGTTATAACAGCATTAGCAATCAACGCATCAACTGGTAAGACTATTTTTGCGCTTGTTCCGTCAGAATTGGTCTTACTGATAATTCCGCCATTTGCCGGAGTCGCCGCCGCCTGACCTGTTGTTGAAGTTGGGATTGGAGAAACTGTACCGCTACTACCAACATTTACTGTAGTAAAAGTCGCAGTTGTAGCAACCAACGCATTATCAGCCGTATCTTCAATGGTCGTTCCAATCGCTACATAATGTAATTGTCCATTACTTAAATTAGCGCTTGGCGTAATCGTGATAACGGTTTTTCCAGTATTAACTGTAGCAGTAAAAGACACATTCGCTCCACTTGAATTTGTTTTCTTTAAAGTTATTAAACCAGCAACGTTTGAATTGGTAATAGCAGCATTTCCAGCAACTAATCTCATCGCTTCAGAAAATGTCAAAATGATCGTTGTATCCACAGCTACTCCCGTTGCTCCACTTGTTGGAGAAAATGTTGCTGTTGGAAATGTATTATCTACAGTCAAAGTTGCTGAAGATTCCGCAGAAGCATTACCAGCCGCATCAATTACAAAAAGTTTATATGACCCAGCAGTTGCAGGAGCAAGAATTGTTGTTGCTGTTCCACCAGCAGTTGTCATCGTTGCGCCTACTGAAAATGTAATTGTTCCAGATGAAGCAAACCAAACATTATTTGTCCCAGCTCCAGAACTTACAATCGTAACACTACCTCCTCCAGTTTGAGAAGTACTTGACGCAAAAACCGTATCTTGATTTATTGGATTCAAAGTATCAACTGCAAAAGTTTCTGTATTATTAGCCGTCTGAACATTACCAGCTACATCAGTCGCTAAGCTAACATTAATTGTAGCTGTTGCAGCTTCACCGTCATCAGCAATAACCTGAGTTACTATATAAGTATCACTGGGATTAGTAACAGTACTCCAACTACCACCTGTTACTATATAAGAAGAAGTAAGACCAGTAATAGTAATTGTTGGATCTGAGGCTGTCATTGCTTCATTATATGTAACGGTAATTGTTTGAGTTAAACTACCATCATAAATTGTTGCTATTGTAGCTACTACTATAGCAGTCGGCACATTAGCATCAATCGTTTTTACAACATCAGAACCACTACCAGGTCCGCTTACATTGCCTGCGGCATCAGTTATAACAACGCCTGAAATTTGAAGCGCGGATGTTTGGTCGGCATTTCCGCTTGCAACGGTATATGTTGCTGTATATGTTACACCACTATTTGCCGTGCTCCAAGTTAACGAAACACCATTATATGAACCAGCCACACTTGCACCAGCTTCAGTTGCTCCAGGTGTAAGTGTGAATAAAATTGTATCAGTAATTTTAAAAACTCCAGCTCCAGTTGCATCGGAAATTATAGAAGTTATTGTTGGTGAGTTAGCGTCAACAACTAATGTATTAGCGGTAACTGCAGTGTATGCGGTATTCGGATTTGCTCCATCAGTCAACACTACACTTGCTGTAATCGCGCCAGACGAAACATCTGAGTTGCCTTCAGCAACTATATAATCTACGGAATAAAGCCCACCTGTCAAATCCTGAAAGTTAGATGCAGCAACATCAACACCGTTAACAGCTATTGCACTTGCAATATACCCTGCAGTATCTGCTGTTATAGTTAGAACAACAGTATTACCGACCTTAACAGTCCCAGAATTTGGGGTAACAGTCAACCCACTTATTACAGGTGTTGCCGCGCTTGCACTCGGCGCATTAATCACCATTCCCCCAGCAAGAGCAACAAAAAACAACAAACCGAACATCGCGCTTGTTGCTTTCAGACTAATTAAACTTTTGATTTTTTGTTTCATAGTTTTTTTCCTATTCAAAAAAAATATTTTTATTTTTTTGAATTAATAAATAAATATTTAAAATATAAATAATTTCTTGCCAACTCATTGTCTATATTATAGCATAAAATCAAAGTCTATTCAATACCACCATTTAGCAATATTCTTCAGCCAAACTCCAATATCCTTCGACTGGAGCGATAGCGAAATGGAGAAGTTCATCGCGCAGAGTTCTCCATAAAGTCGAACAATATTAGTCTATGTTCCCTCTGATAAGAGCCTGCCTTGAGCGATAGCCGAATGGGGGGTTAGGAGATTTGAAATATCATACTACAATATCCTTCGACTGGAGCGATAGCGAAATGGAGAAGTTTATCGCGCAGAATTCTCCATAAAAAGTCGAACAATATTATAATTACGTTGACTCTATACTCCAGACAATTCCCCTCTTGAGAGGGGTTAGGGGTGTGTTAACGTGAATTGGAAAAAGCTTTTTTGAAATCACAAAAGACTCCAGTCAGGAGACTGGAGCCAACGAATTCGCATAAATAAATTCATTTCAAACTGTCAATTGTTTCCACCTAAAACAGCTTTAAAAAGATATTATAATTCTATTCTTCTTTCTAAAACTTCAACTCTTTTTTGAAGTTCAACTAACTCAAAACGATATGCGACATTGTCTAATCTGGTTTTTATATCTTCCTGACCTGTTTCTAAATCATTTAATTTTTTGTCAACTTGTTCAAAATGTTTATCAACTTGTTCAAATCTTTTGTCAACTTGCTCAAACCCCTTACCAATCATTACAGCTAAATCATCAATTGTTGTTTCTTTTTCTTTTTTCTTTTTCTTTATGACCATATTTTTAAATTACTTTTATCTCTAATTTCATTATACGAGGATAAAAGATAGTGTCAAGAAAAATATTCTATTGCTAAATTGCTTCAATATTCTTCAACCTTGCTCCGAAGTAATACGCAAACAGTTCTCCATAAAGTCGAACAATATTATAATTACGTTAACTCTATACTCCAGACAATTCCCCTCTTGAGAGGGGTTAGGGGTGTGTTAACGTGAATTGGAAAAAGCTTTTTTGAAATCACAAAAGGCTCCAGTCAGGAGACTGGAGCCAACGAATGTACTATTTATTCGCATACCACGGAAACCATTGGATCGCTATCATCTTGAAAATCTTTTATTGTAAAACCAATTGGTTCAATTCTAGAATCAACTCCTATTGTATATTTCCATAAAGCATCTTCATTTTTATTCCAATTTTTTTTTAGCTTATCTGATATTATCGCTACATCAATATCACTCCACCGACTTGCTTTCCCTGTAGCGTAAGAACCAAACAAATAAACCGCTGAAAATGGATATTTTTTCGCTTTTAATTCTGTAGCATATTTTTTTACTATTTTTTTTGCTTCAATTTTTGACATAATTTTTTAATTTCATTTCTTTTTTTTCAAACTCGCTTAAATCAATATTCATTATCTCTATTTTAGCGATATTTCCATCTTTGTCATAATCCACAACTATATTTTTTTGCATATCAGAATCAACACTTTTTTTACTGCTTATTTTAATAGTCATTATATTTGTTTCTTGATCGTAATCTATTTTTGGCATAGTTTTAATAATATTTGCTTATTTTTGATGTATCTATAATTGTAATTACCTTCATAATTCTTTTTTCTTTTTCACAAACTATCATCAAAAGATGATCTGTTTTTAGTTTTTCGTTATAATAAATTTTCTTAATCAAAAACCTCTTATTATTCTGAGACGATTTATCTATTTTATCAGGAAAATTAATTGCGTCTCTTAATTCGTTTATGATTACCCCCCTTTTCTTTCGCACGCTCTAGAGAATGCTTTGTAAAAACAATTTTCATTTAAAAAAATTACAGTTATTTTACTTCTGTCTTTATTATACAAAAGCAAACACTAAAGTCAAGAAAAATATTCTATTACTAAATTACTTCAATATTCTTCAATCTTACTTCAATATTCTTCAATCTTACTTCAATATTCTTCAATCTTACTTCAATATTCTTCAATCTTACTTCAATATTCTTCGACCTTGTGGAGAAGTAATATGCGAATAGTTCTCCACAAGTTCAAACAATATTATATTGGACAACACCAAAAATGGTGTGTTCGTGGCAAATTCAAACAGCATTTCTGCTGTTATCCGAATGCTGTTCTCGCATACCGCGGTAGAGACGCAGCAATGCTGCGTCTCTACGAAGAAAAAACAAAAACCCCTCGCATAATGCGAGGGGTTTTATGTGTGTGGCAATGAGTTACAAATTCATTCCAGACTATCGATTATTTAAGCTATCGAGAAACTATTAGATTAGTGAAATTACGGTTTAATTAGTGAACCACCATAGAGATCACCACGGAAAGTAATATCACCAGAAGTATAATTAGCTAAATTGCCATCAATACTCCAAGTTAAGTTTGCAGCAATAGCATCATCTAGCCAGATCTGAACAGATTCACCTGTAAGAGTCAATTCTGATGTCTCTACGTATACTGAAACAACCTCATCAGTTGCACCAGCAGCAACAATCAAATCTCTAGAAGCAAAGTCGCAAGTATAGCTTGCTGTTGTTCCGAGATTGAAAACTGCAGTTGTACAAAGAGTAAGACCATTCTTGTCTTTGAATGTTACAGTGTCATTAGCGACTGTATCTGCACCAGTTGCATCAATATTTATTGTTAACTTATTGGCTGCTGCACCAGTATTAGAGAAAGTAATATCTTTTGAACCAGAAGCAGTTATTTGAATCTTTCCAACTAAAGTACTAGAACCAGGCATTAGATTACCACTTGGTGTGTCAGAAGTAAAGCTAACTGTCGGTACAGAATCATAAAGCGCCATTGAAGAACCAACTCCATCTGCACCAACTCCACTTACTGTAGAAGCAACAGCTAAATTTGCATCATCTGGAGCAGCATCTGCAGCAACTATTGCAGCAATTAATGCAGTTGTAACAATTGCAACATTTGACCATGTGCCAGTACTAGCAGCTGTTGCAGTAACTGTAGTAGTGCTAGCAGAAGTTGCAGACCAATTTGCGTTTAAATCAATTGCAGCGGCAATGGCGGTAGCAATAGCAATATTAGAAGCTCCATCAGCAATATCTACTGAGATATTAGCTGTACCAGTAGGTGTAGGAACTACAACATTTGCAGCAGCAGGATCTTCTCCACCAATCAATGCTGTTCCAGTAACAGTTATTGTCTGTGCGCCAGCTACGCTACCAGATACTGTTACTTTTTCACCAGAAGCAACACCTGTTGCCTCAAAGCCAGTATCATAATCTGCGCTCAAAACTGAAGCATTAGCATTAGTAGCTCCACCAGAAATTGTATTTAGGTTTCCTTTGATTGTAACAATCGCGCTAGAATCTTTTGGAACATAAATTTCATCACCAGCAGCGAAACTAAAACTAGCAACTTGACTAACAAAAGAACCGTTTGCAGTCTTTGTTACATCATTTACATCTTTATAGCTCAAACTAACACCAGTAAAATTACTGTCATTTGCACTATTTTTAACATTCAACTTAGTTACACTAAAAGCTTCCTTTGTTGAAGTTAATTTGAATGTTGTGTAAACAACATCCTGTGAACCAGCAACAACCAAATTTGCACTTGGAGTAGCTGAATCATTTGCCATTGTCAAAGTTCCAGCAGTAGAAATAGTCTGGAAAATTGTTGGAGTGTTGTTATTAGTAGTCAACACTGGAGCAAGATTTGTTCCAGTTCCATATTCAGCAACAACATCACCAAGAGCAGCAATGGTCAATGCGACTTTATCATCAGTACCTGAAACCAACGAAGTTGACAAGTCAGACTTAGCAACTAATGTTTTAGTTGTTCCTTTTGGAATAGTTAAATCTAAACTATCAAAAGTAACAGTGATATTAGTCGTACCGATTGTCAAAGTCTTCTTTGGTGAAACAAGTGTTTCGCCATCGTAAAGACCAATAGCAGTTAGAACGCTTTTTGCGCCAGAAGTTTGATCTTTATCGCCAGCTGCCCAACCTGTTCCAGTTGTATCATCAAGATAAGCAGTCAATTTAACTGAAGTTACCTTAACATCAGAAGCTGAACCAGCCTTGAAAGCAAAACCAGCAAGAGTAGCATCTGCTGTTCCTTGAACAAAAGTCTGTCCAGAAGCTGGAGAAGAAGCTAGATCAAGGGTCAAAGATGCAGAAGTAACAGTCATAGTTTTTCCAACAATATTACCAGAAGGAATAATATCAGTAACTGTATCTCCATCAGTTGTTTTGGCTAAGAAATTTGTAGTATTGGTCATATCTTTCAGAGTCGCTGCAATTGTTTCGTTACCAGCAGCTGCATTATTAATATCAATGATAATCTGTCCTTGAGTTGTCTCACCACCTATTAAAGTAAACGTATCAGTAAAAGTATTATCACCTATAATAACAGTTGATTTTGTACCAACTATAACACCATCAATAACCAAATCAAGATTATCAACATCGGCTGGAAGGAGATTAACTCCATCTCCGACGATAGTAACAACTAATTTGCTAACATCAACAGTTGCTTGTGATGCAATAGCAAAGTTCAAAAGAACTGTATTATTTGTATTCTTTGAAACATCTGAAGCACCTGGACCACTTGTAGTTATAGTCAATTGACCAGCTTCCATAGTGGTTACATTTGTCATTGTAGTAGCATCAACTTCTTCTACGTAAGAATCAGTAGCGCTTCCACCTTCTAAAATATCAACACCTAGATTATAGCCATAAGTATTACCTACAACAACAACATCAGTATTATATCTTACATACAAAGTTGCAGTATCAGCATCTCTTCCACCTACATCAGCTTTTACTGTGAAAATAGAAGATTGACTCTTAGCAATTGCATAAGGAGCATCCAAAGCAATAACAAAGTTTGAACCACTTTGTACACCAGAACCAACTAAATCACTTCCTCTGTATAATTGAACATTACTGAGAATGTCTCTTCCACTATTATAAAGAGTAATAGCTTCAAATTGAGCATCTTCAGTTGCATCTACATAAACAGTGAAGTTACCTACTGTAACATTTGTTTCACCAACTTTTCTTGTATATGTTGCAGTTGATGCCTCAACATCAATCTTTCCTACAGGAGTTGTAGAAAGAGACATGTAGTTACCATTTACTGGGAATGATCCAGAAACTGCTGAGGTAGTTGTAATAGCACTAGCAGAAACAATACCAAAAGCATGTTGTCCAGTAGAAGCAGCATTAATATCAGCAACGACAGACAATGCTTTAGTAGTCCCTGAAGCAATAACTACATTCAAATTTGTAAAGATAGCTTCATTTGTACTTGCACTTACAGTTTTACCTGTTGTTAATCTTGTTGCTCCATCATAAAGATAAAGTTTAGAGATTTCAGTTGTAGTACCTACACCAATTCTCTTTATAACCAATCCAGTAATAGTTGCATCACCTTCATCAGATGCAGATAAATTTAATTCCGTAAATACAACACCAGTTGCACTTGATGGAACAGTAGCTGAAGCTGGAGTACTAGCTGCTAAAGAAGCAGAAATACCACCAGCTGGAACTGGAGGAGTTCCTTCGCCTGCTGGAAGAGTTCCATCAGCGTAGAAAGTTGTCAATTCTGCGGGTGTTGTTACATCACCAACAGTATTATAATTTCCACCATCAGTTTCATTTATAGTATAAACTCCTTCAGCATCATATTCTGTAACTGAAGCAGCTTCTGCGGTTGTCAAATTTAACCAAGACTTTGAACCAATATCTCCATCTGGTGTCATTGCATATACTTTTTCATCTGGGTCTGTGTCAACACGAACCAATGATGAGGTTGTAAAAGTATTCATATCAACTTGGTCAATGGTTTTAACATCGCCATAGTTTAGATGTCCATAGCTTTCAAATACTGTAGGGTTTAAAACAAGTCTTTTGAATTGTTTTGTTCCAACGATCTTGACAATATAAATATCAAGAGATTCATATGTTGGAGTTCCGTCTGAGTTAGTAGCATTTGACTTAATTAGATCTCCGTCTACAACGCCTTCAGCTGCAATAGTAATTGAGCTTAAAGCCATCATACCTGTCATACTTACAACAGTTGTAAGCATAGTCAGAGAAGAAACAAGTTTTTTCAATGCTTTTTTCTTTAAAAGAAAAGTCATATTTTTTGTTATCTCCTAAGTCGGAATGGATGTTGTTTTTTTGAAATTCTACAACGGCTTTTTGTTCTACCCGGCTTTAGCCGAGGGTCTCTAGGCTTTAGCCTAGTAAACATTGAGGTTAAAACCTCATAAACCGTGCGCTAAAGCGCCGTAGAAAATTTTATTACAACCCTATTTCCAACTACGATAATAATTTGTTAATAAAATTCTTTTTATAGAAATCAAAATTATATCTTTTTGCAAACAAATTTAATGTAGAATATAAGTTTTTATATTTGATGTCCTGTTTGTTCTTTGTCATCCTGAATTTAGTTCAGGATCTTTGTTATATTACAGGTTTTATACCATTTTCACTATGCTTTTGTTTACGATGTAAACAATGTTTCGTGATCTATGGAATAATCCGATGTAATATTTTGTAGATTCCGGATCAAGTCCGGAATGACAAGTGTAAGGATAGCAAATTTTAAAAAACTTAAACCTAGTCAACCCATTAAACCTTTTTCATTTGCCTTAATGCGGAGATAAGTGCTTTTCACTACACTTATTCTACAGAAAGACAAATTTCAGCTTACAATTATATATAATTCCCTCAAAAATCAAAATTAATTAGACTAATTTGGAGTAGTTCGGAGTGATTTGGAGTGATTTGGAGTGATTTGGAGTCCTTGCGAAAGCAAGG
>JAGLIM010000056.1 GCA_023142995.1 Minisyncoccota bacterium
CTTCAACCAACAAATATTCTTCGACCAACAAATATTCTTCGACCTTGTGGAGAAGTCAAACGCGCAAAGTTCTCCACAAGGTCGAACAATATTAATATCAATATTCTTCAACAAACCAATATTCTTCAACCAACAAATATTCTTTGACCAACAAATATTCTTCGACCTTGTGGAGAAGAAAGCCACGCGCGCAAAGTTCTCCATAAAAAGTCGAACAATATTTGGAGCAGTTAAATAATATTATTTCAGCCTCTAAATGGCCCTTAAAAGCCACTTAGAGGCTTTTATATTGTATAATTTACGCTTATCTAAGCTACATTTCAGTATCGGATAGAAAAAAGCTGTGATTATTCTAAATAGTATGATATACTCAAATTATCACTTCAAATGCGAGGTTAGGTTTTTTATTGCTCTACAAAACTTACTGATAAACTGTTGATAAGTCATACAAAAAAACCTAAAATCAGTCAATATCGGCTATCCGATACTCAAAGTGTAACATTTTATTAATTCATTCGTTATGACATATGTACGAAATAGACAGTATTGAAGAAAAACTAATATTGAAACGAGCAGTCAAAGGAGATCGGGATGCATTTGCCGAAATTTATGATTTTTATGTAGTTAAAATATATAGATTCGTATATTTGAAAACAAGCTCAAAAGAGATCGCAGAAGATCTGACATCAGATACTTTTCTAAAATGCTGGAAATATATACAGAAAAAGAAGAATGAAGGAAATTCCAAAGATATCATTAAAAACAATAAATTAGGTTCGTTTCTATATAAGATCGCTAGAAATTTAGTGATTGATTACTATCGAAAGAAAAAGGATTTATCAGTTGAAATTGATGAAGTTGAAAAATATTCAATATCAGATGATAAACAAGATTTATTATCTCAAATAACTATAAAACAGGAAATTGAAGAACTAAGAAAATCACTGAATTTGCTCAAAGATGACTATCAGGAAATTTTAATCCTCAGATATGTTGAAGATCTGGATATAAAAGAAATAGCTGATATAACAGGAAAAAGCGAAGGATCGCTAAGAGTCCAAATCCATCGAGCAACAAAATCTTTAGAAAAAGTGATGAAAATGAGGAAAAAGATAGAATAATCGCAAATATTCTTCAACTAATAAATATTCTTCAACTAACAAATATTCTTCAACTAACAAATATTCTTCAACTAACAAATATTCTTCGACCTTCCCATAATATTCTTCGACCTTGTGGAGAAGCCACGCGCGCAGAGTTCTCCATAAAGTCGAACAATATTAAGGCAGTCAAACAATATTAAGGCAGTCGAATAATATAAAATCAATATTTTTCAACTAACAAATATTCTTCGACCTTCCCATACCTTCCAATAATATTCTTCGACCTTGTGGAGAAGCCACGCGCGCAGAGTTCTCCATAAAGTCGAACAATATTAAGGCAGTCAAACAATATTAAGGCAGTCAAACAATATTTAGAGCAGTCAAACAATATTAAGGCAGTCAAACAATATTATAAATATACTAAATACCATGAATGACATCATCGAAAAATTGAATCTTCTGAAAACTGTCCAACCGACAGAGGATTTGGTTGTTAAAATGAGAACAGAAGTGCTTTTGAAAGCTCCAGTTTCTAATGTTCTAGAAAATAATGTATGTAATAATTCAATTTTAGATATAAATCTCAAATCTTTATTGGTAAGTAAGCTAGCAATGTCATTTGCTGCTTTTATTTTTGTAATTTCAGGTGGATTTGTAACCGTTGTTGCTTCTGGTAACAGTTTGCCAGGTGATACTCTTTATTCTGTGAAAATGGCAACTGAAAGTGTTGAACTTGCCATTGCTCCTCAAGATGAAAAAGTGGAAGTTGAAATCTCACAAGCAGGAAAAAGACTTGATGAAATGAAAGAAGTAAGCAAAAGATCAGACGATGCTAATCAAGGAGAGATATTCAAACAATTAGCTGTAAGTTTTAAAAATAAAGTTGATAGTGCGCAAGATAGTTTGACAAAAATAGAAGATAGCGAGAAAAAAGCAAAAATGGCTAAGGTAATAAATGCTAAAACAGAAGATTATACCGAAGGTCTGGTTGAAGCAGAAGATAATTTGACCAATGATGTCAAAAATGATGTTTCAGAAAAATTTGCTAGCGCGTCTGATTCTAATAAAAAAGTAAATTTTGATTCTTTGGCTGTGATAACTGGGATAACTAATGATAATAATGATGAAATTGTATCAAAAATAAATGATCAAATCAGCCAATTAGAAACTGACATAGAAACTTTGGAAAACAAAGTTGCTTTGATCAATGAGACTATAGATGAAGATGTTGAAATTCCAGTAGAGGAAAGTGTTATAAGCGAAGATGAGAATATTACTATTGAAAAAGAATATGTTGGATCTTTAGACTATCAAATGATTATAGAAGAGATAAAAGAAGAGATTAAAAAAGCAAAGCAAGATCTGGAAGATAATAATTTGCTTGATGCTTTAAATATCATTACAGAAGTTCAGAAAGCCATTATTGAATTAGAAAATAGCATTAACAGTGAAAATCAGCCAGAAGAAACTCCTGATGATATTCCAGAAGATAAAGTTGATGATTTCATTGAAGATGAAACCAAAGATGAAAATGGTAAAGTAAAAGGTGATGTTGATGAAGTAGTTCCAGTTGAAGAAAATGACGAAGAAGAAAAAGAAAATGTTGAAGAAACTGATACCGAAGAAGAAACCACTGAAACCACTGAAACCACTGAAACCACTGAAACCACTGATAAAATAATGCCAGTTGAAAATATCTGATACGAACAGTTCTCCACAAGGTCGAAC
>JAGLIM010000057.1 GCA_023142995.1 Minisyncoccota bacterium
AGAACTTGACCGAGATAAGCTGTAAGATAAACTTGTCCAGTCATTTGTTCTGGCGATTGAACTTTTTGAAGTTTCTTAATTTGATCGTCAATCTCTGTTTGGATAGAATCTACTTGAACATCAAGTTTATTAAGAATTGACAAGACAACTCCTTCTTTTTGGGTCAAAAGAGCAAGAAGAAGATGAAGAGTATCCACTTGTTGTTGATCATATTCAGAAGCAATTGATTGTGCAGAAGTAATCGCTTCTTGTGATTTTGTTGTAAATTTATTTGGATCTATCATAGAATTAAATTGTTATATTGTTTAATTGTTAGATTGCTTGTTATTTTTTGTTGGTTCCATGCTCTGTGTGGAGCCTTTTGTGATTTCAAGAATAATTATCTAAGTATCTGTAAATAAATTTCTATAAAAAACAATTTAACAATTTAGCAATGTGTTTTCATTCTATCTTTTTAAGAGAGAAAAGTCAAAAGATAAGTAATCCGATTAGTCAACTAAAAAGCTCCACTTAGGTAAGTGGAGCCAATAAGTGAATGACTAAATTAATTCAATTGCATGAAGCGCTGTCTTTGCTATCTGTTGTATTAAATCCGAATCCTGGAGATGGTGTTGCGGAAGAAAGTTCTGTAGAACATTCTTCTGGTGGATTATCAAATCTATCGCAAATTGTGGCAAGTAAGCTCTTCGCGTCTCTGCCAGATCCTGCGGTTGTTCCATTTATGATCAATGTTGGAGAACCTCCTACACCGTATTTATCAACGTCTTCTTTGTGAATATTGAATGTAGGGAAATTTCCTTTCCAAGTACTTTTATCACCAAAATTTTCTGTTATTTTATATTTTTTATCAGTAGCTGCAACGCAAGTGTTTAATTTGGAGATATCTATCTTTGTTGTGTTAAGACACTCATCTGATTTATCATCTTCAAGAAAACATTGCAGGTAGTTGATGAATTTAGTTGGCTCTTCAGAATTAATACAATACTGTCTTAATTGTTCATCCATCTCTTTTTCTTTGTGCATAGCATAATCACAAAATTTTAATTCAAAATGAATTTTGTCTCCTAACGTTTCAAGAACAGGTAGAATTCCTTTTTCAATTTGTGTTCCATAAGGGCAGTGGCTCATCACAAATAGTTCAACGACTGGTTTGTCATTTTTAGTTGTTTCTTGATCTATAGGAGTTTCATTATTCGTTGCTTCACGTTTTTTTATTGCCTCTTCAATATTTATTGTTCGATCAAAGAAAAGTTTTCCGTCTTTAGTTATATAAGTTTCAACATCTTGACCAGTTGAAGTTGTTATGACAATTTTATAAAGTCCGCTTTCTTCTGATGATTCTTTTATAGTGATTTTGTCATTGCTATTACTTATTAGATTTTCATTGATAAATTTTTCAACTTTGCTAGTCATCTTTTCTATATCAAGTAGTTCTTTCTCTTTATTATCTATCTTTGTCATTTCAATTGATCGTTCTTTCTCTTTGTTGTTTATATTTTCTATTTCCAACTGTTGTTCTTGTTTTTCATTTCTTATTTTTTCTAGATCTAATTGTTCTTTTTCGTCAAAAGCTAAAATATAAATGAAAAATATAAGTAAAGGAATTACGATGATCATTATTAGCAAAATGAGATTAAAATATTCTTTTTTGCTATTTTTTGTTGAATTAAGATTTGTTTCTTTCTCAACCTTTTTTTCTTTATTTGTTTCCATATTTTTTTTATTTAATAGATAGTAGAAATTATTAATTATATTTCTATATTATCATAAGTTTAAAAAAATTCAAATTATAAAATACTTCGCTTGTAGCAAGCGAAGTATTTAAAGTTTATTTTTTAATTGATTTACTAGTTACAAGAAGCTTTAGAGTTATCATCTGTGGTGGCAGCGCCAAATCCAGGAGATGGTATTGCAGAGGAAAGTTCAGTAGAACATTCTTCTGGAGGAGTTTCAAATGCTGAGCAGATCACAGAGAGTAGGCTCTTTGGGTCTCTGTCTGATTTTGCGGTAATCTCATTTATAACTAAAGCTGGAGATCCACCTACTTTATATTTAAGGTTGTCTTCTTTGTATAGATTAAATGTAGGATAGTTTCCTTTCCAAGTGCTTTTATCTGTGAAATTTGCATTTACGCTGAACTTTTTATCAGTAGCAGAGATACAAGAATTTAATCTCGAGATGTTGATGTTGGCTTTTGCTAAACAACTTTTTGAATCTCCTTTCTCAAGAAAACATTGCAAATAATTAATAAATTTTGTTGGTTGTCCAGTATTAATACAATATTGTTGTAATTGTTCATCTAATTCAATTTCTTGATGCATAGCATAATCACAAAATTTTAGTTCAAAATCAATTTTATCTTCTAGTGTTTCAAGAACAGGTAGAATTCCTTTTTCAATTTGTGTTCCATAGGGGCAATGACTCATTACAAATAGTTCAACGACTGGTTTGTCGTTTTTTGGGATAGGTTTATTTTCTGCCTCTTTTGTTGCATCTCTATCTTTCTTTTCCTTTTTAATTTTTTCAATATTTAAGGCTTCTTGAATAAATAGTTCTCCATCTTTTGACAGATAGATGTCAACATCTTGATTTTGTGAAGTCGTTACAGTGATCTTGTATAGACCATTTTCTTCAATTCCTTCTTTTATTGAAATTTCATCTTTTCCGTCAAGCAGTATTTCGTTGATAAATTTAGCAGTCTTGACTTTAGCGTCTTCAATAGTAAATTGAGGCTCATTATTTTTTGTCATTGGTGTGATCAATAGTGAGACTAAGGCTACCGTGATAATTCCCATTACCAAAAAACCTACAGAAAATCCCAATGGGAAATTACTGCTTTTCTTTTTCTTTTTGGTTTTTGCTAGTTGGTTATCTTTTTTTTCTGGATTATGTTCTTTTTTTACTTCCATAATTCTAAGTTAATTTTAAAAATGCATAATTATACTCCTTCGCTTTTCTAAATATTATCTTTTATTTTTACAAATATTATTTTTTACATTAATATTAGTGATCTTTTCACAACAAAGCTACGGCGTATATACTATTTAGAAAAGCGATGTAATATATATGCTTGATTATTATAACAATTAAAACTTATTATAGCAACACTTTTGATTTACAAAGTATCATAAGTAATCGCATTTTCTATATGATTGACTTTTGCTTTATTGTTAGCAGTATCTAAAATAATAGAAATAACATCAATTTGCCATTGCTTATCATCTGAAAATTTATTCTCAGATAAATAAAAAAGAGCTGTGCGAATTAGCTTCTTTTTCTTGTGAAAATTCACTGCTTCTTCTGGAAGTCCATATTTTTCAACACTTTTTATAGTTCTGGTCTTAACTTCAACGAAATGTAAACATTCTTTTTTGCTAGCGATAATGTCAATTTCGCCAATTTTTTTTTGATAATTTGTTGATAATATTTTATATCCATTAGATATAAGAAACTTATATGCAATTTCTTCTCCCTTATTACCAAATTTTCTTTTTGAAGTTAGCATTGTTATATTATAGTAAACTTAAAATTTGTTTTGTTGTTTCTGCTAGAATATTAGTTTGCAGATCGTAATAATATAGTCCAATCAAAAAACTTGTGAATAAAAGTATAATAATTGCTAGATTGATAAAATCTGATTTCATATTATATCCTTTTTCAGAAGTGTTGCTTTTATCAGTTGTTTGACCAATAGAGTTGTTCTTCTTTGATTTATTTCGACTCATAGTAATTTGTTAAATACTTAAATTTTAATCTATATGTAGTTTATAGCTATATTTGATTTTAGGCAATGTTTATAAATATTGTTCGACTTTATGGAGAACTCTGCGCAACTCTGCGTAAGCAACTTCTTGAATTCAATTTGTAGATCATAAATCATAGACTCCTGTTCTCATAGGGCTGTTCATTCATATTATTTCTTTACTTAAGAAACAGCGCTTCTTGTCATTTCCTTGAAGAAGGAAATCCAGAATTTATCTCATCAATTATTTAAATATCATTACCTTATTTGAAATATTGTCTAATCTTACCTTTTCTATTTTAGAAAATTCTATTTAAATTAGCATTTGATGAAATTAATCCTGGATTCCTGCCTCCGCAGGAATGACAAAAAGAGATATAGTTAGCGATAAAAAAGGAGAAGCAAACAGACCTGAGTGTTTTTATGAGACAAAAACTGCGTTTTTCAGAGAGGTTTTTTTATTTCTTCAACACAGACAAAAATGCTTCTTGCGGGATTTCTACCTTTCCAAAGGATTTCATTTTCTTCTTTCCTTTTTTTTGTTTTTCCAGAAGTTTTCTTTTTCGGCTGACATCTCCACCGTATAATTTTGCGGTTACATCTTTTCGAAAAGGGTTGATCGTTTCACGCGCAATTATTTTTCCGGAGATTGTAGCTTGAAGCGCTACTGAGAAATTTTGGCGAGGAATCGCAGTCTTGAGTTTTGCAACAATCTTTTTACCTTCTTCCTGAGATTTATTCTGGGGAATGATTCTTGAAAAAGCTTCAACTTCTTCACCAGCAACTAAGATATCTAATTTGATCAAATCGCCAGTTCTGAATTCTAATTGTTCATAATTCATAGAAGCAAAACCGCTGGAAATGCTTTTGAGATTATCATAAAAATCAACAATTATATTGATCAGAGGAGCTTCATAGTTTAGAATCACTCTGTCTTCTGAAAGATAATTTGTGCTTTGATAGATCGCGCGGGAATTTTCGGCAAGTTTCATAACTGAGCCAATTCTGTCTTTGGGCAAGATGATCTCAAGTTTTGCCCAGGGTTCTTTGATAGATTCAATATTTGAAGGATCTGGCATTTCTGTTGGAGAAAAAATAGTGATTTCTTTTTCATCTCTTGTTTTTATAATATAGGAAACAGATGGAGTTGTGATCACAAGATTCATATCATATTCTCTAGTCAGTCTTTCGCTTATAATTTCAAGATGAAGCATACCAAGAAATCCGCAAATAAATCCTCGTCCAAGAGCGCTTGAGCTTTCTACTTCGTATGAAAGGGATGCGTCATTAAGTTTTAATTTTTCAAGAGCGTCTCTGAGATTTGGATATTCATCTCCTTCAACAGGATAAAGGCTTGCAAAAACAGTTGGTTTGACTTCTTTGTAGCCGGGAAGCTGCTTTACTAATCTGTTGATTTCGCTGGAATCCTTGAATGATGACTCATATTTTGTAATAGTATCTCCAACTCTGCACTTGCCAACTTCTTTGAGTCCAGTTGCAATATATCCAATATCACCTGCTTGAAGAAATTCATTCTTAACAAGTTTTGGCGTTATAACCCCAAGTTCAATAATTTCAGATTTTGATTTTGTTCCTAGAAAATATATTGGATCTTCGTTATTGATTTTTCCATCGATCACTCTTACTTGCGCGACAACTCCTTTATATGAGTCAAAATACGAATCAAAGATCAAAGCTCTCAGAGGTTGATCTAGCTCACCTTTTGGCGCTGGAACTTTTTTGATAACTTCTTTTAAAACTTCTTCAACATTCTCACCAGTTTTTGCAGAAATTTTAATAATTTCTTTGTTAGTAATTCCAATCAGATCACAAATTTCTTTTGAAACTTTATCCACCATAGCATTTGGCATATCGATTTTGTTTATCACTGGAATTATTTCCAGATTTTGTTCCATAGCTAGATATAAGTTTGCCAGAGTTTGGGCTTGAATTCCCTGTGTTGCGTCAACAAGCAAAATAGCGCCTTCTACTGCTGCCAAAGATCTGGAAACTTCATATGCAAAATCAACATGACCTGGTGTGTCTATCAGGTTGAGAGTATATTTATTTCCTTCTAACTCATATCGCATTTTTGCTGGTTGGAGCTTGATCGTGATCCCTCTTTCTCTTTCAATGTCCATTTGATCAAGAAGTTGAGCTTTCATATTTCGATCTTCTACCGTTTTAGTCAATTCTAAAAATCGATCAGCTAATGTTGATTTTCCGTGATCAATATGCGCGATAATACAGAAATTTCGAGTGTTTTGTTGGGACATGGCTTTTTAGAATTTAGAATATGGAATTTTGAATTTTGAATAATATAGACAAAGGTTTGTCTGAATTCATTTCAGGATCTTTCTTTATTTAAACTAATAGTTTTTACATTCTAAAGAGTGAACTTCGATTATTTAAAAAAAAGATTCATTAGCTTTTTGGAACTTTCTTAATATATCTTATACTAATATATAATTATAGATTAGCCAATAGCTATCTTTTAAAAATGAAAGATATGTGATATGCTTATTAAAATGGAGGGATAAGAATGAATGGTAATATTGTGCAAGTTCAAGCTGTTATTAATAAAAATAAAGAAGCAAAAAAGATCATAAGGCTATTATTAAAGAATGAATATGGCTTATATCAATCTGATGTTATAAGGAAATTAAAAATATCTCAGACAATCATGAGAGGCCAGATAATAATTTTGGATGAATTAAATGTGTTTGATTCAAAATCAGTATATTCAAAATCATTGAAAGGAGGTATAAAAGGAACATTTATCTATCTTGAAAAAGGAATTAGGATCATAAATACTGATAATTCAACAGAAATTTCAACTGGTGATCGTTATTCTTGGAAGGAAAAGGATAGAAGAATTATTGTAGATCATGATGGTTTTCGAATTCCTGTAAGAGCAGGAAAAGGAACAGCGAAAACGAAGATGTTTAAAATTAAATATGAATTACTTAAAGCAATGTCTGAAACGTTATAGTTTCAGACATTTTATTTATGATATATTATTCTTTTGGCAAATTTTTCCCTTCAAGTTCCTCCCAGAGAGAATCAAACATAAATTTTACCAAAGCGTAAATTGTTTCATTTTTAATTAAAATAGATGAGTAGGGTTTTTGCAGTGAGATAAGAACAACTTTGTTGTCATAAAGGATCATTCCTGAGTCAAAATTTTCAACTGCTGATAGAAATCTAATTTCTCGAAAATCAGTATCTTTTTCACGATATAATTTTTTGTTATGAGCGTGGTAATCAGTGATGATGTATGCTTTTGTGCCTCCAATTTGGCGGCGTTTTTTTGTGACATCGGAAAGAATGCGAGATAATCCCAGATGACCATATGTTTTTCCGGGAAATATAACGAAAAGATCTTTTCGGCTTTTCAGTATATTCTCTATAATATTCCAGGTTCCTTCTATTCCTTGAAGATGACGGATTTCTTCTTTTGGCTCTATGGTCTTATTTTTTAGAATTCTTTCAAGTTGTGGCAGAATTTCCTTGATTCGTTCTTCTTCTTTTTCAATTTCCTTTTTCTTTGTCTGAGCAATTTTAAGCAATTTATCAGGTTTTTCGGCAAAGAATATTTTCTTATTTTTTTGGATTATTTCACCAACCAATCCAATTTGTTTTAGTCTTTCTAGAACTAAATAAACCGTTGTTCTCTTTACGCCAGTTTCGTGAGCAATGTTTTGAGCAGAAACAGAACCAAGCTTGAGGATTGCTATATAAACTTTAATTTCTTTTTCATTTAATCCAATTTGTTTGAGACTTTTAAGCATAAATTTATTTATAAACTGTTTTTAATTTATGACAACAAATATTACATTGGATTATAGCTTAAACAAGCTATAACATCCTATATTAAATATAATCATATCTTAGCATGTCTAAGGAGTATAGACAAGTTTATAAATAATGATTAAGATTAATGGGTAAATTGATCTTTTACAATTTAGGAGGATATAGAAAATGAGCGAAGAAATTGAAAAGGGCAAAGATAAATGGATGAATGCAATAGTTGAAATTATTAAATATACAAATAGCGGAATATCAGGAACCGAACCAGAAGAAAATGATATTAAGTGTTTTCTAAGAGAAATACAAAAAGGAGATTTAAAGTCAGCATTTCTAAGAATGCCTTTGGTAATTTGGATGACTTGCGAGAATGGTGATTTGCAAGAGAAATTTTCAAATCTTTTTATTGAAGCAATAAAAGATGATGAAAATACTGAAATAGTTATAGATTTTGCGACTAGATCGGTAGAAAGAGCTATATTTGATGGTATGGATATATATGGTCAAGCAAATGGAGCTTTTTTCTTAGAATGTTTAAAACAAATGTCGCTTCAATTTTTGCAAAAAGAAAGATGATTAAATAGGAGGAAAACAAATGAATGATATTATTTGGGATATAAAAACTATAAAAAGATTGAGAGATGAAAGAATACAAGATTCTGCGACTGATAAGTGGAATAGGAGAGTAATAAAAGAAGTAAGAGAGAATATTAAAGAAATAAATGAGAAAATAGATAATTTAAAAATAGAAAGAGATCAAAATCTAGAAATTATTCCAGCACTAGCAAAACTAGATAGCATAGAGAAAAAAATCGCTGAGAATAGTGGAAAGTTTTTGGGCAAGATACGAGGTGTTGTATATGATAACAATATAAAATTAGAAAAAGAAAAAAGTATTGTGGTTGATAGGCTAGAAGAACTAAAAGTAGAGAGAGGATTTAGAAGTGTAGAGGATAAATTAAATAGACTAAAACATCGAACGGAGGAAATAAAGAGAGAGCTTAAAAGGCTTGACACTAAAAAAATATGTAAAGATTTTATACACTCTTCAAAAAGGATGGAGCTTCATGGAAACACTGTCTCTATTTCCCTTGAAGAGGCAGTTGATAAGTTATGTGAAGAGGAGGAAAAATCAAATTAATAAAAAAACTTATTTATAAAATAAGTTTTCTTTTTTTATTCTAGCAAATTCTTTCCCTCAAGTTCTTTCCACAAAGAATCAAACATAAATTTTATTTTTATATTATTCCAATAACCACTTCCAAATCGGCAGAACAGTTATTTTTAAATTGCCATCCTTAATTAAATCTTCTTCATCTTCAGTCAGAATTAAACCATTTTTCATTTTTAATTCTTTCATCGCCGTAATTAAACTTTTCATTTCCCTTTCTCTTGTTTTGAAATCATCTAAACTTTTCGTTACTTGAATCAATTTTTTTACTTTTCTTTCCTCTCTTATTAAAAAATCAACTTCCAAATTATTTTTCGTCTTGTAATAATAAATTTCTTCTTCTCTTCTTTTAAGTTCTAAAAAAACTAAATTTTCCAAAAATTTCCCCTTGTCTCTTGAAAATCTAAAAGAAATACTGTTTGATAGACCATTATCAATACAATAAACTTTTTTAGGCGCGACAAATTGCTGTTTTAGCGAATACGAAAATAAATTAACGGTAAAAATTAAAAAACTATTTTCTAAATATTCAACATAGTTTTTGACAGTGTTCACACTACCCAATTTCAAAAATTTTTTCAAACTATTATATGAAAAAAGACAAGCCAAATTACTTAAAAAATAAAGAGCTAATTCTCGCAAGGCTTTAACTTGCTTTAAATCATAGCGCATTGCAATATCGCGATACAAAATATCTTCATAAGTTCTCGCTAAAACTTCTTTTTCTTGATACTTCAAATATTCTGGCATTCCACCTTCTTTTAAATAACTGCTAAAATTTCTTTTTAGTTTCGCTCTTTCCGCAGTTTGAAAAAATGAATTTTCATTAAAGGAAATGTTTTTGAAAGATAAGTATTCTTTAAAAGAAAACGGCAAAAGTTCAAGATACACATATCTACCCGTGAGTTTTGTTCCTAGTTCTTTACTTAAAAGAGAAGCATTTGAGCCAGTAATAAAAAATTTATTTCCTTGGTCTTGCATTCTGCGAACAAAATTTTCCCAACCTTTTATATTTTGAATTTCATCAAAGAAAAAATTCTTCTTCTTTCCTTTTATTTCTATAAATAGTTCATAAAGCGCATTAAAATCTTCAACTTGAAAATTTAAAAGTCTTTCATCTTCAAAATTAAAATAATAACAATTATTCTTGTAGAACTTGTCCATAATCTGAAAAAGCAAAGTTGATTTTCCAGTTCGGCGAATTCCAGCAATAATTACCGTATGAGGCAACTTGAAATATTTTTTTACTTGAGATAATTTTATTCTTTCTATCCCTCCGTCTTTCTTCTTAATTTCTTTCTGTTGTTCTAAAATTATCTCTTTTAATAAAGTCCTTTTCATATTTAGTTATTTTAATAGTTCTCATTTATAATGACAGTATAGCATAGATAGTTCTCATTGTCAATGACAACTACCTACATTCTATTCTCCTGGCAAATTCTTCCCCTCCAACTCTTTCCACAAAGAATCAAACATAAATTTGAAAACTGAAGAAAGTTCTTTGTTTTCAATGACGATACCGTCTAAATGTTCTTTAAGAAAGACCAGAGCTATTTTATTTTCATAAATATAAACTAATGAATTAAGATCAATAGTTTCTGGCAGGAAACGAAATTCACGGAATAGTAATTCTTTTTTCTTGTAAGTATCAATTTGATGAGGATTATGATCTGATATGATATATGATTTTGTTCCGATTTGTTTTCTTTTTTGAAGAACGTCTTTTTGGATTCGTTTTTTACCAAGAACATCGAAAGCTTTTCCTGAGGTGATCATTCTTGAATTATGCTTTGAATTCATTATATTGTTGAGAATATTCCAGGCTCCTTCTTTTCCCTTATAATATTTGACAGTAGGCACAATCGTGTCTTTTTTTCTTAGCGCTTTTAGTTTTGGTAGGGAATTTTTTAGTTTTTCTTCTTTGGCTAATAATGTTTCTTTTTCTTCTTCCAATAATTGTAAAAGTTTTTCTGGATTTTCTGCAAAAAAAACTTTTTTATCTTTTCTTCTTGAAAAAGAAATAAGACCCATTTCTTTAAATCTTTCTAGGATCACATAAACGGTTGGTCTTTTTATTTCTGCGTTTTTAGCGAGCTCTGTAACAGAGGCGCTTCCTAATTTTAAAGCTGCGAGATAGACATCTATTTCTTTTTCTGAAAAGTTAAGTTGTTTGAGAATTTGACGCATAAGGATTTTAGTTATTTCTACCCAGCTTTAGCTGAG
>JAGLIM010000058.1 GCA_023142995.1 Minisyncoccota bacterium
CCTCAGCTAAAGCTGGGTAGAAAACTTTTATATTTTTAGTATAATTTTATTTTCATTGTTTGTCAATAGTGATTGACAACAATATATATCAGGTTATTGGCTAACAATAAAAGAATTATAGTCATATGATAAGATTCATTCCAGATATAGTCATTTACTATTGTCTGCAATGTTTCTTTGTAATAAACTAATAATAGTTAGAGCGTATATACAAATTAGCGTTCTGACCTTAAGGAAAGTACATTGACAATGAAAAAAGAAAGGTGAGAATAATTATGATAGAAAAAGAATTTAAGTATTTAGTTAATCTACAAAACATTCCAAAGAAAGTATTTGGATGTGATTTTGTTGATATTGAGCAAGGATATATTAGTGATGTATGTGACCTAGATACTGAGATGAGAGTCAGAATTGAAACACAAAGTGGGCAGAAAAGATATATTCTGGCGATAAAAAAAGAAACAGGAACCAAAGGAGAACGAATTGAAGCGGAGATTGAATTATCAGAGGAAGATTTCAAAGAGATTTGGATATTAACCGAAGGAAAGAGATTGTGGAAAAGAAGGTATTTGATTCCTTATGAACTTTCTGATAAAAGAACAATATTTATGGAATTAGATGTATTTCAAGGTGATCTTATTGGTTATGTTACGCTTGAGATTGAAGAAAAAAGAAAAGATGATCTCAAAAGCTTTGTGCCGCCTGTTTGGATCGGTGAAAATGTAACTGGAGATAAAAAATATAGCAACAAAAACTTAGTTTTTTGTAAATTAGAGGTGATATGTTATGAAGAGATATAATTTTGATTTAGGATTAGATGTGTTAATAGAAGATATTAAAGAAAAGGCAGAGTCAAAGAAAGGGATGTTTAAAGCATTCTTTGCTGGCGGATCAGCTTCAGGAAAGTCAACTGGAGTTAAAGAAGTTATGGAAAGATTGAGAATGCTTGGGTTTATTGTAGAATTAATCTCTGCTGATGATTATTCTTTCGGAGGAAGATACGCAAAAGAAAATGGAATTAGTTTCGATGATCCGCAATATATCAATGTAGAAGCTATTAAAACAGATATAAATTGTCTTGATAACGGTGGAAATGTTTTCAGAAAGAAGTATGATTTTACAGATGAACCGTTTTACGAATC
Organism: Minisyncoccota bacterium; assembly: GCA_023142995.1. GTDB lineage: Bacteria > Patescibacteriota > Minisyncoccia > JAHIHE01 > JAGLIN01 > JAGLIM01. Next base: position 1,143 of record JAGLIM010000058.1, read on the forward strand.
AAAAAAGATAATATCTTCTCCCGAGATCTTGTTAGTTGAAGGGCTTTTTGTTCTTAGGGATGACTTAAGAGATCTTGCAGATATCAAAATTTTCTTTGATATTGGTCTTCACGGATGGATTCTGAGAAGAACATTTCGAGATGCAACAAGAACTGAAATGAAGCCAGCGAATATTCTAAATTACTGCAGTAATGTAGTTGAACCAAAATATAGACAGTGGGTGCTAAGCACAATGCAGTTTGCTGATATAGTGATCCAAAATGAGTATGATCCTGAAATTGAGGCTAAAAATTCCAGAAGGTCTGAAGTTCAATTGAAATACAAATCTTCATTGAATGAAGCAGAATTAATATATGGACTTTTAAGACTTGGTGGAGATAGGCTTGCAGTTGTCAAACAAACTGATACTTACTACAACCCAAAAGATCGCGATCTCAGGGAAACTGGTGAAAGTATGAGGATACGAAAAGAAGATTTTCGTATAATTTGGACTTATAAGGGACCAAAGAATAAAGGTAGTACGTTTAGCATTAGAAATAAATATGAGTTTGAAATTTCAGAAGATGATATGAATGCATTTCTTGATATTTATGGAGAAGAAATTAAGGTAATAAGAAAAATAAGAACAATGTTTCTTTTAGGATCTCTTGTAATAACAATAGATAATGTTGTTAGGATTGAAAACGGAACTGAGGAAGATTTAGGTATGTTTCTTGAGTTTAGAACAAACACAAAAATAACTGATACAAGGATTTTGACAAAGGAAATTGAAAATATAATAAAAAATATTGGTCTTGGATCAGTGAAAGCTGAAAATAGATCATATATTGAAATATAAATATTGTTAAGAGCAATATATTTGAGATTCAAAAAAAGAAACTCAAATTGAGCTCTATTTTTTTATGTCTGGAATTTGAAAGAAAAAAGACAAACAAAGCTGTACAAAAGGTTCCACACAGACCTGTCCGCCTTGGGAGGAGTATGGAGCCAACAAGGCAAAATCTAATTTTTTGGATGATCTTTGACAAATAAATTATCGTAGATATTTTTTCTAACTTCTCCTTCTGGCATATTTTTCCCTTCAAGTTCTTTCCACAGAGAATCAAACATAAATTTAAAAACCAAAAAGAGCTCTTTATTTTCAATAATGATACCACTTAGGGGTTCTTTAAAAAAGATTAGAGCGACTTTGTTTTCGTAAACATAAACAGTGGAATTTAGATCTATCGTTCCAGGCAAAAAACGATATTCTCTGAAATATTCGTTTGCTTGATATCCTTTGATGTTTCCTGGATGATGATCAGCGATAATATTAAGTTTAACTCCAGATTGTCTTCGTTTCAAGACAATTCTTTTTGTGAATTGTTTTAAACCGAGAACATCATAGATCTTGCCAGTAGCGATGATCCAGTTTTCCTCTTTTGATTTTACTAAATCTTCAACGATATTCCAAATTCCTTCTTTTCCTTCATAATATTTGACTAAAGGCATTGTCGTGTCTTTTCTTGTAAGCGCTTTTAATTTCGGAAGAACATTTTTCGCATCTTCTTCTTTTTTAAAAACTTCTTCTTTTTCTTGTTCAATAAGCCCTAGTATTTTCTCTGGGTCTTCTGCTACAAAAATCTTTTTGCCTTTTTTCTTACCGAAAGAAACAAGTCCTTTTCCTTTAAGCTTTTCTAGAATTTCATATGTTGTAGGTCTTTTTGTTCCTGCAAATTTGGCAAGTTCTGAGAATGAAGCACTACCCAATTTCAAAGTAGCAAGATATATATCAATTTCTTTGTCAGAAAAATCAAGTCTTTTAAGTATTTGTCGCATAGGATTGGTATTAATTATAAATCTTTAATGTCATTGTCATTCCGTTTCGTTATCGCTTAACTTCACTTCTCGCAACGACAATATATTTTCAGTATAATCCTATCTTTATCATTTGTCAAGACTAACCGACGACAATTGATATAGCATTAATGGCTAAAGATAAAGATAATAGTGCTATCTGTAAATATAATCACTTAAAATAGTCCAAGACTATAGACAATAATGTTTTTTTATGCTATACTACTTCGTTCAAGATAAGAAAGAAAAAATCATTTATCTTGACCTCTGAATATTTTCAGAGAAATGAAATTGCACAAAGGACTTCACACAGAGTGTGGAGCCAACAAGTATGTTGGTTCCATAGTCCAGTTAGGGCTGTGGAACTGTAAATGCAAATTCTGTTCTTTAAAAACTAACTTCTCCAGACCGTTGAATTGTTTGGCTTAATTTCTTACACTCTAAAGAGTGAACTCCAGAAATAAATGGAGTTCAGGTTTCAACCTGTAAAATTTTCAAGACAACTAACTCGGCTGTCTGGAGCGAGATGAGGAGTTCTCATTTATAGGCTAACGGTCAGTTAAAGGAGGAAAGAATATGTCATTTGAAGAAAATGTAATGATACGAATAAGACCGTTCTTGAAAGAGTATATAAGTGACAAGAGAAGAAGCAGTGTTCTACTTTTAGCATCGCTTTCATCTTTGTTTGTCGGAATACCACTACTTTACATCGTTGCATCTTTTGTTGAAACCCTTTCAACTTCAGTTGCTATCGTTATATTTCTTGTAGGAATTGTAGTAATTGAGGAAAGTTTTTCTATATTGGGAAGAATGTCTATGTATAGCTGGATATTTGAATATAATGACGAAGGAGAGCTACCAGGTATTTATATTTCTCTTTGAGAAAGTAAAGTAGGATGAAAATAAGATATATATCGGAGGAAAACAAATGAAACAAATGAATATAGGATCAAGAATTGTAATATTTGCAATTTTAATTGCAAGTGCAGGAATTGTATCGGGCGAAACATTTGATCGAGAGGTTAATATGGAGGAAGACGATCTGTGGGGAAAATATAATTATTCTCTTGTTTCCCAACATTTTGACTATGAGAAAAGCAGTTCTTTTGTTGTAAATAAGATTGTTCTTATAACGGAACAAGATAACTTCACTGTCAGTGTAGAAGATGTAAGTAAAAAAGAGAGAACAGTGCTATTTAATGTTAGCAATGGTACCAAGGTTGCTCTTGCTCTTGTTACACTAGATGGAAGACAGGTAGAGACCGTTACTGTTAATGGGACAAAAATAAGAATCGGTCTCATTGAACTTTTCAGAGGTCAAAATCGTGGTTTTCTAGAAACAGAGATCATGATCGTTAAACCTCGTGTGGAGAAGGAATGAAATTCCTTCTCCGTTTTTTAATCTTCACTTATGATCTCCGTTGTTTCAACTTTTGTTTTGAATAATCTTCTTTGAATTGAATTTTTGAAAATGATAAATTCTTCAATTCTCATTATCCAGCTTAAATTGCAATATAGAACAAGTCCAGCAAGTCCAGCGATTAATCCTTGTAGGAAAATTCCAATTCCAGTGGAGGTGTTTAAAAATGGTTCAATGAAATATAAGGTTTTGTAGGAGAAAAATCCAGAGGCAAGTGCGGCAAAAGAAATTTTTAGGAGAGGTTTATAAATTTGACCATGACAGACAAAGCCTGTTTTTTTGTTAATGAAATAATAAAGAAGAAGAGCGTTAATGATCGCTGAAATTGAAAATGCTCCAACCAGTCCGATGATCCCATATTGAGCTGAAAGATGAAAAGCTAGAACTATATTGACAATGACGCTTACAAGAGAAGTTAGAAATGGTGTTTTTGCATCATGAAGTGCCCAGAAAGCTCGAGAAAAAAGAGGGATAAGTCCTTGGGCAAAAAGACTGATCGAGAAAAAAGCGACGGCATCAAGTAGCATTGTTGTTTCTTCCCAGCCAATTTCTCCTGTTCCAAAAATGCTACGAACAATTTGAGCGCGCAAAACAAGAAGCAGAATGCTAACTGGAATGATAAAAAATAAAATTTGTCTAGTAGTAGTAGTTAGATTTTTGGCAAATTCTTTTTTGTTTTCACTTAGGGAAGATAGAGTTGGAAATGAGGCTATGGCAAAAGAAATAGCAAAGAGACCTAAAGGAAAACTTTGCAAGTTATTTGCAAAGTTAAAGGCGCTTAAGCTTCCTTCAGAAAGTGTGGAAGCAATGATAGTGATGACAATTAAATTGAATTGAACTGTTACGATCGTTAGAGTTCTTGGAATCATCATTTTGATTATTTTTCTTGCGCCACGATCTTTAAGGTCTAAAATGAATTGATAATTGAAGCCGAGTTTTCTAACGACTGGAATTTGAATTACAAAATGTAAAAATGATCCCAAGACAACTCCCCAGGCAAGTCCGCGAATTCCCCAGATTGGCGCAAAATACAACGCGCCAATGATAATTCCAAAATTATACATTATCGGAGAAAGAGAATAGATGAAAAATCTTTTATATGATTGAAGAATTCCTCCGAGGATACTGCTTAAAAGAAGAAAAACAGGACTAAGGAACATTATGCGTGTCAATTCAACTGTCAATTCTTTTTTCTCAGGAGAAAATCCTGGTGTTAAGAAAAATACGATTGTTGGTGCAAATATAATTCCAAGAAAACATAGAAAAAGCAATACCATCATTACTAAATTCAGAACAGCATTAGCAGTCTTGAAAGCCTCTTCCTCTTTTTTTTGATGAATTAGTTTCGCAAAAACTGGTATAAATCCTGCTGAGATCGCTCCAAGAACAACAATGCTGAAGATAAGGTCTGGTACTCTGAATGAAGCAAAATATATATCAAGTTCATTTCCAAGTCCGAAAGTTCCAGCCAAAATTCGATCACGGATAAGTCCTAGAATCTTACTTGCAAAAGAAGCTATGGCTAAAATTAAAGCCGCAGCTGTGATAGAATCTATTTTTCTGTTGATCAGTTTTTTTATCATCTATAAAAGAGGTAAAGAATGTTTCATAATATCTATTGTATCTTATATTTTCAAAATAGACAAAATCAAATAGACAAAATCTTGTATTCTTGTATTATAAAATTAAACCGTAAGATTTTCTTAAATTGGATTATATTGAACGAGAATATAATATTGTTCGACTTTATGGAGAACTATATGCGTATGACTTCTCCACAAGGTCGAAGAATATTAAAAGATTATTATATTTTTAATCTATTCAAATGTTTTGTGATTTATAGGTTCAATCAGATGTAAGAGAAAATAGATTCTGAAACAAGTTCGCAGTGACAAGTTTTTTATAAGTTCTTGTGAAATTTTAATAATTATTAAATATCAAAATGAAATTTATCAAAAAAACAACTTGGCAAAAAGTTTTTCAAAATTGGAAAGATTCTGAAGAAGAAAATCCAGAATGGATTAATTGTGCAACAGAAATTAAGGGATGGTCAAATTGGGAAGAATGGAGAAAGTACACGGCGTCGCAGCTAAATTTACAAAAAAAAGTTTGGAATATTTTTGAATTTACTGATCCTGCTGCTGAAATACCACAGATGTTAATTGGTCCTTATTCATCTTGGCAATCACGAGTTTTAAAAAAGAACTTGTCATCTTTTTCTGATTTGGCAAATTTGCCAAAAGAATATAAGCATTTTAAAAATAATGAAAAAATAATTTCAATTTTGAAAAACAATTCATTTGATTCGGATCTGATCGGTGTTGTTCGAGAAGATATGGATAAGATTGTATGTATTGAAGGACATCATAGAGCAATGGCGTTGACAATTGCGAAAAAGGATGGAATGAAGATTGATCTCAATGATCCAGTTCGTATTGTGCTTGCAAAACTTCCGAAAGATGAAGCTTTTCTGTTAGATGAAACTTTGAAAAGAGGATCTTCAAAAAAATAAAAAGGTAAATGACAAATATATTTTTTATTAAAAATGTATATTTGATTTACCTTTTTTTTCACAAATAGCAGGAAGTTTCTCAGGATTCAAAGCGCCATCTGAGCAGTTTGAATGTCCATATAAGTCTATCATTTATCAGTCCTCCTTGACATTCTGCAAAAATATTCTATCTAATTATTTGATTTTTGTCAAGGATTGACATAAATTTAATTTTATATATAATGATGATAAAGTAATGAATTTTATGGAAAATTATATTTCAAATTTAAAGACAAAAAAACATATTCAACAAAAAAGTGAAGTTGTTTTTAGTGTGAAATATAATTTATTGAGCCTACTAGGTCTAAGTCTACTTTTAAAGTAGATTGTTTTTGATCAAGTTTATTAGATATCTAATAAAGAGATCAAAAACAAGCTACTTTTTATAAAGCAGGCTTTTTTATTGTTCTTTAAAAAATGAGGTTGCCATTCCTGTCTTGTTTAAAACAAAATATTTTAAGCAAGTAAGAATGGTAACTATAAAACAAAAAAAATAATAAAACAAAAAGGAGATGATTAAAGTATGTATATTACTGAATCAATTCGTGATGAGTGTGTAATTATTTTTGATACTACATTGCGTGATGGTGAACAAACCCC
>JAGLIM010000059.1 GCA_023142995.1 Minisyncoccota bacterium
TTCTGGCAAGTTGGAGGTGGTGGAGGTGGTAGTGGTGGTGGAGTTACATTTTGACAAGTTCCTCCAACACAACAGACATTACTACATGATGAAATTGCTGCGGATCCTCCTTGGCAAATTTGAAGTGGCGCGCAACAGGTGCCTCCTAGGGAAACGCAGGTAATAATAGCTCCTCCAACTTCTACCGCTCCTATATCCCAAGAACCATCTGTTTGAGATGAAAGCATAAAGTTAGGAGAATTAGGCAGTGTGCTAAAATCAGTTCCTTGAGTTAGAAATGTTTTATTATAACTAGCGTTAAGTGTTTTACCTGAACCGATTAGAGATGAACCTGCTAATGGAATAACATCGCTGAATTTAATATCTTTGTAATAGGTTGGTCCTGATTGACCGTCCCAGTCTATTGCTGGTTCGCCGGTTAGTTTGGGGTCGGTGGTGATCATATTGGTTTGCCAATCTGTATCTACTGTGGGAGAACCGCCTATAGTCCAGAAATGATTATGTGATATATCCCAATATGTACTTAAATCAATTGGGTTACCTTGATCGGTCATGTGTTTTGATCCTGGTCGGTCATATAATATTGATGAATTATTATAAAAAAACCCTTGACCAGCTACTACCGCATCATAATTACCCATATAATAATTATGCACGGCACAATCTATAACAATGTTATTATAAATTTTTATACCACCCCATGGTTCGGGGGAGATTACATCATAATCAGAAACCGAAATACCTAAGTTGCGATTAATAACAATATTACCATAAATTTCAATTGTAGCATTAGAATTATCACCACCACCACCATCTATTTCATTTGCAATACCAATCCCGTTACACCCACTCACTGGATTGCTACGATAAACCAAGGATGATGATTGCATAACTATATTGTTTCTGATAATTGTATTTGTGGCATCTCCAGAACTCGGACACACATAAATACCATAAGAAGCAGTATCTCCGACAATATTATATTCCGCAGTATAGCCATAGCCATGGACACCCTCACCGTAAATATCATAAATAACATTATGTCTAAATATATTGCCTGATACTGATCTCAATGTATTAGACCATGGTGCAAATGATACCGCAAATGGACCACAGTTAGCCGCTTGTTTTCCATATTTACATAGCTGACCCACGGTATGTATCAGATTGTTAGTTATAATTGTATTCTCTGTTCCATGTGATGAACTCGGGTAAAAAACCACATTACCTATATTCGTAAAAGCACATGATTCTATGATTAAACTATCCGCGATTGATGCAGTTGGGGTATATATGGCTCTACCGTATATACCATCAACATGTATATTTTTGAAGGTGCAATAATCCCGTTCAACCTGAAAAATCCTATTCCATTTAAGCGGACCGGTAGTTATGTTATGATCTGGAACAGCATCAAACCAAGTTCCGACTTTTGATACGGTTCCGTAAAATTTAGGTTTATTTCCAGAGCCATAGGCATCAACATTAACAATTGGATTAATACCTTTAATAGATAATCCATAATCTCTTGTTGTTGATACTATGTCCGTATCAAAACTCCAAACATCCCCCATCTTAAAATACAAATTAACAATCTTGTTCGAAGCAACGCTGTCAATTTTGTCTTGAGCGGTTGTTTGTCCTGTTACATATCCGACTTGATTTGATGAAAGCCACTTGCAGGGAGCCACTTGAGAACAAACATTTCCACCGCCTGACATTGAGAAATACCAATTGTGATCGGCGCTTCCTGCCATAAGCCAACTAACTCCAACTTCATCTTCCGAAATCGGTTTTCTTATCGGAGCAGAACCAGAATACTCATCACACCCAATATCTGGATTTGCAGCGTCTCTTGAATGTCCGTCTATATCATCTGTTATACCTGCGACCGGAGTTCCTTTTTGAATTGCGTTATTGCTTGTTGATTGCAGTCTTTGGATGCCATATCCAAATGTAAAATTTGGATCTGCATGGGCTATGCCTGTCGGTTCAGGAACTCCTCCTGCGTTTTGCCAATAAGTAGCTCCGCCCGTAGCATAGTGTAAATTGTTTTCCCATATAAATGTTCCTGTATGACCTTCGTCTCTGACTAATGCTCCTGTTGATGATTTTATTATATTATTTTTGAATGTTAAATTATTTGGTTTTATATTTCCGCCTGGCCACCAACCGATATAAATACCTCTGACAGGAGTATTAACTATTGTATTGTTTGCTATGAGAATATCAGAAACATTGGCATACTCTATTCCTCCATCTGCTAACAAAATCGCGTTATGAGCAGGATTTTCAAAATAGTTATTGATTATTTTATGTCCTGTTCCATGTATTCTAATACTATTTTTTTCAACATCAAAGAAATAATTACCGTCTACTGTGCAATCATCACCGCCACGCAAAACTAATCCGTTACATGTGCCAGAACCTGTACTTTTGAATACATTATATCGATAAGTATTATTAGAGGATTTGTTTGATATTGATTCCGGATCTGCGGACATATTTTCAAATAAATTGTATTCGGTAATGCAATTGAGTGCAACTCCAAAATCCCCCATGTGGATTCCTTCGAATCCATTTTCTCCATCTTTTAAACTTGCATTGAAATAATTATGATTTACATTACAATTCAATGATCCACTTGATATAACAATGCTTACCGCCTCGCATTCTGTAAATGTGTTATAATCAACAAATGAATTATTTCCAGTACCAAGATTTCCTATATATACACACCAACTGTTTTTGTCTGTGTTTGTTAATACTCCAAACCCATCAAAATAATTATTGGTTATTCTTACTCCTGTCGCATCGCGAGTATAAATCCCCTTTGTGTTTGCATCCCCAACCTCTGAAACATCCACAAATTTAAAATCTCTAATAACCCACCAATCTCCTTGAATAAACATAAGCGGAGATGCGCAATTACCCGTAAAGGTTACGCCTCCGGGTGTTGCGGATTTTAATATTATCGGACTTATGCCTGTTCCTTCAATACTAGCAGGAACTTTTATTTGTCCTATTGCGCTGTATGTCCCATCAGGAATTATCACACAATCCCCAGGTAGCGCCGAAACGATCGCGGAATTTATCGTTGTAGCGGTTACAGGAGCTGTTACCCAAATATCAGTAGCATTAGTTATCCCAGTTAACCCAAACAAAAAGAAACTTGAGATAAAAAGATGGAGGAATAGTTTTGTTTTTGAGATTTGCATATTAGTTAAGATTAGTTTTTTTATATATCTAATCAAATTTATAAATCATAAAACTTTTGAATAAATTGAAAATATAATAAACATATTATTATAGCAAAGATAATTGTATTTGCATTGCATACAAAAGTATGGTGTAAATAGTATAAGTTAAAACCTAGGATATAAAAGATTCTAAATCAAGTTCAGAATGACAAAATTTCTGTCAACGAAGTACCTAACATCTACAGGGATAACAAAAACTATGTTTTTCAGAGGTTCCTAAACTCCTCACAAAAGTGATTAGAATAACTTTACAAATTATTTTTATCCATTCCTGTCAAAGACGCAATCCTTTCTTCAACTGGCGGATGAGTCATTAATAGTTTGCTGACTTTTTTTCCTTTAAAAGGATTTGCAAAATATAGATGAGCGGTTGCGCGGTTGGCAACTTCAAGTTTTTCAGAATCAGCTGAAATCTTTCGCAGAGCACTTGCAAGCCCTTCTGGATAGCGAGTTAAAAGCGCGGCATCAGCATCGGCAAGAAATTCTCTCTTTCGCGAAATTGCCAGTTGAATAAGCAACGCAAAAAATGGAGCAAGAATAGAAAGTAAGATTGCTACAATCACTATCCAGCCTCCCCCTCTATTATTATCTCTATTTCCTCCTCCAAACCATAAAGAATATCTGAAAAAATCAGCAAGAAGAGCCACAATTCCGACCAATACAACAACAACAGTCGCTAGCAGAATATCCCGATTTCCAATATGTGAAAGTTCATGAGCAATTACTCCTTCAAGCTCGCTTCTGTTTAGTTTTTGTAAAAGCCCGCTTGTTACTGCTATAACAGCATGTTCTGGATCTCGTCCAGTCGCAAAAGCATTAGGAGCAGTATCATCTATAATATATATTTTCGGCAAAGGAAGTCCAGCAGTAATGCAAAGATTTTCAATTAATCTATATAATTCTTTATTGTCATCAAATTCAACAAGACGCGCTTTACTCATTTTGAGAACAATTTTATCTGAATACCAATAACTTCCAACGCTCATTAAAATACTAAAAATTACCGCAAAGTAAAGAATCAAACTTGATCCCATTGCTTCTGAGAAAACCCAACCCATCGCAATTACAAAAATCAAGAACACTGACATTAAAATGTAAGTATTACGAGTATTTCTATCTGATTGAGTATATAAAGTTGCCATAATATTAAATTAGAGAGTTAATTGAAATTATTATAAACCACTAACAACTAAATATATTCCATCTTCCATCACCTAGCGGATCTACAAGTCCAAATAAAACCATAATGATATATATAACAACCCACGCGATAAAAACTATCACGAAACCATATAAAATTTTATTGACATTTTGCTTTGCTGCTAAAATTAGACTTGCATCACCAGAAGATTTTATATAGATTAATCCAGCAACAATCAACGCCAGAATAGAAACTGCAGCAACTAATCCTACTAAAAGATTTATTATTGAATACGCAAGAAAGACAAAATGACAAATACCGCAAGGTTCTGTATCGTTCCAAGCAGTATCTGGATCATCCCAATCCCTTCCACACGGAACAAGACCGCCTGCTGTTACTGGAACTTCACTGCTATAAATGACTTCAAGGTTTTTCAAAGTATATCCGCCAGCTTGCATAGAAAAGATTTCAAGAGGAACTTCACAATCTCCAGTCGCGCCTGGACTACAACCTGCTAGGAAAGTAGTAATTGACATACAAGGACCTGAATTTTTGAACGGACTATCACAATCTTCTATCATATCCGTACATATTTCAAAAGTTCCCCCAGCAGAAAGAGGAACGCTTATCCCGTTAACTACTATATTTTTAGGAACTGTTCGCAATCCAGTCATATCTGAATAGCAGTAAGGATTAGTACCACAAGTTGCGTAAGTGGCAATATAAGAACCGTCAGGAGCAAGCTTAGTAACAGATCCTGTTCCGCCACAACCGCTGGGATCAAGAACCGGATTACCTCCCGGAGCACTGCCAATTCTATTTACCGCCCAAATATTACCGTCAAAATCAACTGCTATTCCTCTAGTAAGATTTCCTGTAGGAAATCCTGTTAAAGGACTTCCTGTTAATAAAGTTCCATCTTGATTAAAAGCATAAACACTTCCAGGAGAAGCATTACATCTTGCTACCCAAACAACATTATTCTGATCAACTGCTACTCCACAACATGCAACATTTGGCAAACCTGCTGGAGTTATGTTAGCTCCAGTAGCCCCATCTATTTGATGAACAGCTACTTCTGCTCCCAAATAATTACCAATCCAAATATCTCCTTCATCGTCTACTCCTATTCCATAAGCAGCGTCATTAGAAATTGCTGTGGAACTGATAACAACATTTGTTGTAGCATTTATTTTAACAATTTGATCGGGATTACTTAATCTATCACTTATCCAAACATATCCAGAAGCATCACCGATCATTCCATAACTAGGCACTCCTCCTCCCACAGTAAAAGGACCTAATGCTAGACTTCCATCAATATTAAATTTATACATATTATTATTAGTATAACCACTTACCCATATTTTTCCATTTAGATCATAGGTTACTCCTCTCGGTCCGCCACCGACTGGATAGTTACATTTAACTTCATATTCAATGCAATCTATAGGACAATTTCCATTGTTTTCACCAACATTGCATGCTCCATCTCCGCAAGTCCCACCAATAACAATACCATCTTTTGGAGATAATCTTGTTACAGTGTCATTACCTCTATTAGCCAGCCAAACGTCCCCTCCCGGCATCACAGTTATTCTTGAAGGATTGTTAAAATTAGCTGTAGCAACAACTGGAACACTACAAGTAGCTGAATCAACAGCTATGTCTCCCGCAGTAAAGACTCGAACTATCGTTCCATCATTCGTTCTCATTTGCGTCAAAGTATGACTACCTGAATTTGGGATCCAGATAAAAGGCGTTCCAACTTCTAAGGCTGGATCAGTAATTTCCATATCCACTTTCACACTATAAACAGTTGAACCTGCTGGAAGCGCAACTTTAGGACAATCCGCAATTGTAACACAAGTTGTTCCGCCTCCAGGAGGAAAAACAACATCAAAAGTCAGATTACCATCATGAAAATTATTCATTGGAGGCTGACAAGTAACTTGAAAAGTAAAAGCCGCGTCTATAAGCTTTGGCAAAGCAAAGAACAGCACCAAGACAACTAAAAATCCAATTAGCTTTACTTTTTTCATATTTATAAAATTAATTTATCATTATCAACAAAAAGTTTTTTCTATTCTTTTGTCATACCCAGTTCTTTTAAGAAGAAAGGTTTTTATGAAAAATTTTAATTACAAACCTCTATCAATACAGAGTAGAAAACTAACTTTCTATTCTCTTTTGAGAACGGTTTATTGTTAAAAAGATTTTGTCTTCGAAATAGGGAAAAAATTGGCGATAGAGCTTATCTTTCTTCAATTCTATCTACTTTCCACTGATCATCAATTTTTACAAGATCTATTTTAATATTCTTATCAACTGTATCTACAATGAGATCGTTTATATTCCCTTCGTAATGATCGCCATTTTCATCAACCCAGATCATAGTATCTCTCTCAATCATTGCAACAGCAAAACTACTAATATTCAAATCTATTTTAAAACTTGCTTTTGTTTCATTGTATAATATAAGGTCTGAACTAGTTAATTTTGCTATAACAGTAAAATATTTCTGTGGCTGATTTTCTATTCCTTTTTTCATTTTCTCAACTTTATTTTCTTCTCTATCTTTCATTCCATCAGTCATATAATAATATTGAGATTCAATGTTTGAAAAACTGCCCCAAGCATAGGAATAATGAGTTTTAGTAAAATTTTCAGCAAATGTTTTTACTTTTTCTTCTGCTGTTGGTCCTATGATCGCATCTTCGCTAGGCTTTTCTTCTTGTTGGTTATTCTGACTTATAACATCTTGTTTTTCTTCTTTTAAGAAAAAAGTTACGCTTATTAGAAAGAAAAGCGCAACAATAATAATTGCAACAATTATAATAATAATTTTTTTTAGCTTGCTTGACATACATTTAAAATATTTTCATTATAATATGAAACTCGGTTTCGGTTGCACAAAACCAAGTTTTGTTTCAAAAGTATAAATACTTGAATTCTTACATAACAATCATTAAAACTCAACCTTCGGAGTCTCTTTTTCCTTCTCATCTTCAATCTCAAAAAATTCTCTTTTCCCGATTCTCAGCATATTAGCAACAATACTGTCTGGGAAAATTTGAATTTTTGTGTTGAGATCACGGACATTACCGTTATAGAATCTTCTTGAAGCTTGAATCTTATTTTCTGTATCAGAAAGTTCTCTTTGAAGCTCAAGAAAATTTTCATTAGCCTTTAAATCAGGATAATTTTCAGAAACTGCAAATAAACTTTTTAGCGCTCCCGAAAGCATATTCTCTGCTCCTGCTTTTTCTTCTGGATTTTGCGCATTCATTGCATTTGATCTTGCCTTAGTAACATTCTCAAAAAGCTCTTTTTCATGAGTCGCATATCCTTTGACCGTATTGATCAAATTTGGAATCAGATCATATCTTCTTTTTAATTGTACATCAATATCAGACCATGCTTCGTTAGTTCTCACTTTCAATCTGATCAGTCCGTTATAGATCTTTACGATCCATAATCCAACAACAATCAGGATCACTAGGACTATTATTAAATACATTTCCATATTTTTGTTTCCTTTCTTTAATTTATTAATTATTTTTTACTTACAGCTATATCTTAACACAACCGCATTTTAGCACAAGAAAGTTTGTTAGAATTTTGAATTTTGAATAATGAATATTTCTAAATTTAAGATTTAAGATTATAATCTTCCAAAATTATAAAAGGCTCCACCTAAGAGAATGAAACCAATAAACTGTCACGATTCAAAATTCAAAATTCAAAATTCGTTCAACACAAAAGCCACGAACATTAAAATGCTCGTGGCCATGTTTTTAAATCAACCAACGCTCTACACTACACCCTACCCTACATTCCCATCATTCCACCGCCCATACCGCCCATTGGAGGCATTGCAGGCGCACCAGCTGGTGAATCTTTTTCTGGTAGATCAGTAACTGCAACTTCTGTGGTTAGAAGCATTGCAGAAACCGAGATCGCATTTTCAATTGCAGATCTAGTAACTTTTACTGGATCAATAATTCCTTCTTTGATCATATCGTCCACCATAGACCCAGAAACAGCATTATAACCATTGGTTTTTGATTCTGATTTGCGAACAAGATTTGCCACAACTGGTCCTTCTTCTTGTCCAGCATTTTGAACGATCTGTCTGAGTGGTTCTTCAAGAGCTCTAAGAAGAACTTTGAATCCAGCATCAACTTCTGTAAGTAGATCATTATTAGAAGTTTTAATAGTTCCAGTATTATATGCTTTTCTCACGATTACTCCGGCTTTCACGAAAGCAGTTCCACCTCCAGCAACAATTCCTTCTTCAACAGCAGCTTTTGTCGCAGCAAGCGCATCTTCAACTTTATGCTTTTTATATGTAAGTTCTGACTCTGTCGCAGCACCAACTTTCAAAACTGCAACTCCGCCAACAAGCTTTGCTAATCTTTCCTGAAGTTTTTCTTTATCAAAATCAGAATCGCTAGCATCAATAGATTTTCTGATTTGCGCAACTCTAGCATCAATATCAGCTTTCTCACCTTTTCCGTCAACAATGATCGTGTTATCTTTTGTAGCAATAACTTTTTTTGCTCTTCCAAGCATATCTATTGTTGTATTTTCAAGTTTTATCCCAAGATCTTCGGTAATCACTTTCCCGCCAGTTACAGTGGCAATATCAGAAAGCATCTCTGCTCTTCGATCACCAAATCCAGGAGCTTTGATCGCAAGAGCATTAAATGTTCCTCGAATCTTATTAATAACCAAAGTCGCAAGCGCTTCACCGTCAACTTCTTCAGCAATAATAACAATATCCTTTTTACCTTGTTTTCCAATTTCTTCCAAAATTGGTAATATCTCAGATAATGATGAGATCTTTTTATCAGTGATTAAAATATATGGATCTTCAAATTCAGCTTGCATCTTATCAGTATCAGTGATCATATAAGGAGAAATATATCCTTTATCAAATTGCATACCTTCCACAACCTCACTACTCATTCCAAAAGTTTGAGATTCTTCAACAGTAATTACCCCATCTTTACCAACTTTTTCCATTACCTCAGCAATGATATTTCCAATAGAACTATCTTCTGCTGAAATTGTTGCGACTTGCGCAATTTCTTCTTTGGTTGAAATTGTTTTTGCGCTAGCTTTTAATTCTTTGACAACTTCTTCCCCAGCTCTTTCAATACCATGCCTAATTCCAACTGGATTAACTCCCATCGCTACGAACTTCAGACCTTCTCTAATGATCGCTTGAGTCAAAACTGTTGAAGTTGTCGTTCCATCTCCAGCAATATCATTTGTCTTTGAAGCAACTTCTTTAACAAGTTCTGCTCCAATATTTTCAAATTTGTCTTCCAATTCAATTTCCTTGGCAATTGTAACTCCGTCATTAGTAATTGTCGGAGCTCCATAGCCCTTATCTAAAATTGCATTTCGTCCTTTTGGTCCAAGAGTGATTTTCACAGCGTCAGCAACCTTGTCAATTCCTCTTTTGATTGCTTGCCGAGAATCCTCATCAAACTTTATATCTTTTGCCATAATATTGTTTGTTAATAATTAATTATTATTTATTTTCCATGTTTATCACACTGTTATTTCTATTCTATATTCTTAAGAACACTTGATTTGTCATCCCGAGCGACGATAGGAGTCGAGGGATCCCTCTCAATCACATTAGATATAATATTTAAATTATCCTGTTTTAGAGCGATTCCTCCATTCCACTCATTCGTACCTCATTCGTTCCAGTCGGAATGACAAAAAAAGAAGTTTTAGAAATTTCCACTTTGTCATTTATATCCTTTTCTTTTTTTAGTCTTTCTTATATTGCTGGGTTAGTTGTTTTTTCTTTTGAGCTAAATTGATTTATAGCTTTTGCAACTTTTTAAGATTCATCTTCCACAATCGCCATAATATCATCATCAGAAACAACAAGATATTCTTTACCTTCTAATTTTATCTCTGTCGGAGAATATTTTGAAAATAATACAACATCACCGACTTTAACGTCTATTGGAATTCTGTTTCCATCTTTACCAACTTTTCCATCGCCAACAGCCAAAACTGTTGCTTGTTCTGGTTTTTCCTTATCAACAGTATCTGGAATGATAATTCCGCTTTTAGTCACTTCTTCTTTTGAAGCAGCCTCTAAAATAACTTTATTCCCCAATGGTTTTAGTTTCATAAAACTCATCCTTTCTTTTCTACTCGCTCTTTATGAATTAGCAAGTAAATTATTAGATTTATTAAAACAATTTTTTAGCACTCTTCCTTACTGAGTGCTAATAATATTATATTTGATTGATAGAATATGTCAAGAGATAAATCATTTTAACATTTTAACATGTAAACATTTTAACATAATTTATATTTAAAGTTTTTACTAAATATTTTGACGAATTATAACATTATTAAGCTATTTCAGTATTTTTACACTTTATATTTACAAAAAACCAAACAAAAAATCTTGTTAATATGTTAGCATGTTAATATGTTAAAATGATTACACGTTCAATCCTGAATCTTTTTGATTGGCGAATTCGGGAATTCCTAATTCTCTCATTTTTTGATTAAAATCAGGAATGATATGGCTTTCATGTGAATCAGGATGAAATTCAAGCTGTGTATCGCTAATTGTAATTCGTCCACCTTTTTTCGAATTAAGTGGATCTTTTTTAATTCTATTAGTCTGGATTTCAGACATTTTCTTTTCAAAATAATCCCCTATTTTCCCAGATAGAATAAATTCAAATAATTTTGAAATAAACAAAAGTATCTTGCTTCTTTTAATGCTTCTTAATCCTTCTAATTCTGAAAATTCATAATTTTCAAGATATTCTTTCATCCATTCATTTTCTTTCTGAAATTTCAAAAATAATTTTCTATCTTCATCGCTATTATAAATACTTAAAATATGATAATAAAGCTGCGCTGTATATAGACTTTCAAACGGAATCCTCAAAGATCTATCAGTAATATAATGATTTAAGCATATCATATCTTCTGTTTTATCTTTATGCCTTTTGACTCTTAATAGTGATGTCAGAAGAGTAAAAAACGTTCGAACAGTCCATATCCTTCCCCACTTTGCAACGATCATCAGATCTACATCAGAATCTTTTCTAGTATTACCAAGAGAAAACGATCCGCTTCCCATCACTAATTTCGTAAACGGAATAATTTGCATAATCCAAAATATCTTTTTTGATTTTTTCCATTTATCATCCCAAATCTTTTTCCGATCTAATCTTTGTTGAACAATATTTACTCTATCTTTCAAAAAATAAAATCCAAGTTTTTGACCTAAATTTTCTTTCAAAAATTCACTGCTACCTAATAAATCTACGATTTCTGAAAATGATCTATCCGAATGTTGTCTATTATTGCTACCATGCGTGGAGACGCAGCAGTGCTGCGTCTCTACATTTATTAGATACAAAAAGATCTCAAAACTAGTGAGAGGATAATTTAAAATATCATAATAAACAATCGTCGCAATGATTTGTTTTTCAAGAATGGTCGGGCTTGACATATTACTGTTTTTATGATATTATACACTGTTAACCAAAATCTAAAGTTCTTTTAAAATATAGTCTTTTTCAGCTGATCTTTCTCTATAACTCTATATTAGAGATAGTTAATTTAACTGTCAAATATTGATATTTAAATTAACCATCTCTAAAGAAATATATTCTATAAAAAGAATTATTTTATTAAAGAGTGGGAATTATTGGAGGTTAATTCATGAACAAAAATAGTATAAAATTGATACTGATCGGAATGATTTTGGTCGGTTGTTCCTTTGTGGGAACTGCCAGCGCAGAGATCGAAGTGGAGTTATTGACCTATATAACTCCTCAGGATATAAGAGAAGATGATTTTGATATAAGTGTGTGTATTGAAGCACAAAATATACCATCGTCAGAATATCCACTGGAAATCATATATTTCTTAAATGATGATATGATATTTAATCGAACCATTGACGGTTCAAGTGGTAACTTCTCCTTTAACACTTGGTTTTCTATGGAGGGAAAACCAAGAAACTTATACGCGAAAACAAAGGTTTTAGTTCTTAACTCAACTGGTTTCCTTATTGCTTCGCCAGTAGGATTTGAACTGATACATATGATTGATCCATTTAAGAAAACAGCTGAACTCCAGCTTGTTTCTATGGAAATTTCAAGAAAAGATAAGGGATTGTTTGAATTTTTTGAAGAAGATTCGTATCAAACGACTTTTTCAATAAAAAATATGAATTATACCTTTTCTTTCAAGGGAACAATAGACTTCGGAGATTTCAGACCTCTGGGTAACTGGCAAGTATCAAAAGAAGTTATTCTCGGTCCAGGAGAAACTTTTGAAATAATAGGTCCAGATATGACAGAAACAGATCTGGAAGATATAAGAACAAGATTGTGCTATTGCGCATTTTGTTAAAATAATTCTTTCTAGATACAACAACTCTCTCTAGATATAACAAGGTTCTATAAAACTTTCTTATATCTAGAGGAGTCTTTTTTTATTTTACTTATAAAATATTGACTTAATAAAATATTTAATTTAAGATTATAGAAGTTTTAACAGAAGTAGTAGAACTTTCTTTAACACAAAAATAAAAAGAGGTATTATCAATGGCAAACAATACAGAAATGGACGAAATGTTTTTGAGATTATTAGAGGTAACTGACATTCTTGACGAGATAAATCACAGACTTCCGCTCTTTGCAGAAAACTTTGCTAAAATAGAAATGATCAAAGCAAAAGCAGCGAATCGCAAAGAAGAAGATCTCACTATAATCAAACTAGAACTTGAAAGAATAAGGAGTGTATATATTCAGGAAATAAAAGAGAGAAGACAAGAATTTATGCAAAAGATATTTTCAGAAATGAAACCTGAACTAAACAATCTTACACCCGAAGAAATCAGAATTACTATTGAATTTTTTGAATCTAAACCGGGAAGAAATTTCAAAGATAGAATCATTCCGCTTTCAGAAAAGATGGATAAAGCTATCAATGAGATTGGGAGAGATGTTATCAAAAGAGCATAAAATAATTACAACCTTCATAAATTTGAGATCATTTTCATTTTTATAAAGGTTTCTTTTTTTATTTAAAAAATTTATAATACTTCATTTAAATATTTCCCAGTCCAACTTTTTTTGCATTTTGCAACTTGCTTTGGTGTTCCTTCAACAACAATATACCCACCTTTATCCCCTCCTTCTGGACCAAGATCAATAACCCAATCAGCACATTTGATCACTTCCATATTATGTTCTATGACCAAGACCGAATTTCCACGATCAACAAGTTTATTGAGAACTTTGAGTAATTTATTCGTATCTTCAAAATGAAGTCCAACTGTTGGCTCATCCAGAACATATAAAGTTTTTCCCTCTTTAACTGGTCTTGAAAGTTCTGTGGCAAGTTTAATTCTCTGAGCTTCACCACCAGATAAAGTTGTAGCACTTTGTCCTAATCTCATATAGCCAAGTCCAACATCATTTAGAACTGAAAGTTTATTATACAGTATCGGAGTATCTTTGAAAAAGTTAAGAGCCTGTCTGATCGACATATCTAAAACTTCTGAGATCTTTATCCCTTTATATTCAATCTCTAGAGTTTCACTATTATATCTTTTCCCCTGACATTGTTCACACTGCACATAAACATCAGGCAAAAAATACATCTCTACTTTTGTAGCCCCATCTCCTTTACAATTCTCACATCTTCCTCCTTTAACATTGAAACTAAAATGTCCAGCCTTATATTTTCTTTTTTTAGCTTCATTTGTCAATGCAAACAGATCTCTAATATGAGTGAAAATTCCAGTATAGGTCGCGGGATTGCTGCGAGGAGTTCTTCCAATCGGAGATTGATTAATGCTTATGATCTTGCTAATTTTTTTATCACCAATTAATTTTTTATATTCTCCAACTTCACATTGCGCTCTATGAAGTTTTTTTAGCAAAGCTTTTGAAAGTATATCATTGATCAAAGTAGATTTACCGCTTCCTGAAACACCAGTTACGCAAACAAACTTTCCAAGAGGAATTGTTACATCAATGTTTTTCAAATTATTCTCTTTAGCTCCATAAATTATAATTTCAAATCCATTTCCTTTTCGCTTCTTTTTAGGAATTTCAATCTTCCTTTTCCCAGAAAGATAACAGCCAGTGATACATTTTGTTTTCATAATTTTATCAATCGTTCCTACTGCCACAACTTCTCCGCCAGCTTCTCCTGATTTAGGACCTATATCAATAATATAATCAGCATTTCGGATAAAAAATTCATCATGCTCAACAACCAAAACCGTATTTCCAAGATCTCTAAGCCTTTTCATCGCAGCAAGAAGCTTATTATTATCTTTTCTATGAAGTCCAATTGAAGGCTCATCAAGAACATATAAAATACCATTTAATTTAGAGCTTAATTGAGTTGAAAGTTTTATTCTTCTTGATTCTCCCGCAGAAATTGTTTCAGATGATCTAGAGATAGACAAATATCCAAGTCCAATGTCTTCTAATAATTTCAGTCTTTTTGTAATTTCTTCAATTAGCTGATTAGATCGATTCTCAAACTGGCTAGATAAATTCTGAAAGAATTCTATCTCTTTGATAATTGTCATTTTTGTTATATCACTAATAGACTTTTCATTTATTTTCACAGCAAGAGCATCCTTATTAAGCCTATCCCCTAGACAAGAAGGACAAAGCCTCTTTGTCATATACTTTTCAAGTTCATTTCTTATATATTCAGAATTTGTTTCATAATACTTCTGTTCTAAAATTTTTACAGCTCCAATAAAATCATCATTCTTATCATTATCTTTTTTGTTGGTCTTTTTGATCCCATAATAAACTATGTTTAGATCTTTTTTACTCATCTTATTAACTGGAATATTTATATTTATACCATATTTTTTATTAATACCTTTTAGACAATCAACATATTCATCCCATTTATTCAGTAAATTTGCCCACGGTCTTATGGCTCCCTCTAATAAAGTCAATGATTTATTTGGAATTATAAGATTCGGATCAATCTCTAATTTTATCCCCAATCCAGTGCAATCATTACAAGCTCCATAAGGAGTGTTGAAAGAAAAAAGCTTTGGTTCAATATTTGGAAAAAGAATTTTACATTTTAAACAATAAAGATGATTTGAAAAAAATAATTCTTTACTTTGGTCTTCTTGTAATGAAAAATAATTCACTGTAACAAAACCCATTGAGAGATTAATTGCCGTTTCAACAGAATCAAGAATACTTTCATAACCAACTTTATTCTCTTTAAAAGAGAACTTATCTATTACAATATCAACACTATGAGATATATTTGAATCAAATTCAAACTTTATAGCTTCCTTGGCTAAAATAATCTCCCCATCAATTCGAAATTTTTGATATCCTTGTATTTCGTATTTTTTTATTATCTCCGAACAATCTAACATTTCGTCTTGAACTATTGGTGAGAAAATAATAACCCGAGAGTCTTTAGGAAAAGCCATTATTGTATCTGCGATCTTTCCCGTACTTTTCTTGCTCAGTTCTCCTCCGCAAGTAGTACAATGAACTTCCCCTGCCGAAGAAAAAAGAATTCGAAGATAACTATAGATCTCAGTCATTGTTCCAACTGTTGAACGAGGAGTCTTGGCAGCACTTTTATCATCAATTGAAATCGCAGGAGATAATCCTTCGATTTGATCTACATCAGGTTTACTGAACATATTCATAAATTGCCGAGGATAATCAGAGATATTTTCTAAATATCTCCTTTGTCCTTCAGCATATATTGTATCAAAAGCAAGAGATGACTTTCCTGATCCCGATGGACCAGTTA
>JAGLIM010000006.1 GCA_023142995.1 Minisyncoccota bacterium
AATTGCCAGTAAAACCAGAGCTGTCAAAGCCAAACCATTGATTAACTTAGTGGTGGACAAGACTGTCTTAGGTAAGTTCTTGGTGGACACACTCGAAGGCCATGAACCATTAGGCGATGGTTCAGTTATCTGTATAGGCGAAGCAGGAGATGTATGGCAGCAAATGCCAAACAAGCTTTTGGAAAAGTACGATGTTACTTCTATTGATAATGATGGATGGATGATATGCGATCCCCGTCCGGATAACGCAGTAGATGTGATAGAAGTAGATTCCGCCCAATGCGATATCGATGGGTCATTCTATGTTATTGGTCAATGGGGTGCAACAATCGGAGACGAGAAGAACGTTCAGGTTGGTACTGCTGGAGATTTCATCTGCCGTAATCGTACTGACCATACTGATGTTTGGATCGTTTTGAGAAATCTCTTCCTAAACACCTATAACATCAAGTCTTAAATTTTTCACAGTTTCCAACAAAAGCCGTTAGTATCAACTGACGGCATTATTTTTTTTTCGAAATCTAACAGATTCAAACTTTATATTTTCAAGATTATATGCTATAGATTATCCAAGCAGGTTCGAACGTCGTGTACTCAGCGGAGCTAGTTGAATAGCCCCTTATTTTAGGGGTTATTTTATATAACCACAAAAAGAGGTTGGAACTTTTAACATTGATTATTGACATTTTACTTTTTTATTCTAATCTGTTATTGGAGGTGAAAAAATGCAGAAATTAGTTTGTATAATTGTAGAAGCAAGACAAAATAAAGGAGTAATAGAAAAAAGATATCGATTGTTTGAAAGTTGTATGAGAAAGTTTTCTCATGCATCTGATCCTGAAACAAGACCATGGGTTATAGATGATAGCGATAGTCTTGAGATTATAACAGATTCTATTTTATTATATCGTGAGGGACCAGTAATAAAATTTGGATTACCTGAAGAACTTGATCCAAAGATATTTTTCCCACTTTATGGAGTAGATTTGATTATAGCCAGGGAGAAACTTGGTTTACCACCAAATTAAAATTTGGGATATACTCTTTTCCTTAAGAGCTATTTTTTTTAACTATTTTTTGCTGGAAAAAGTTCTAATATCCTTCCCAAGGCGGACAGGTGTTCCAAATCCCGAGCAGACATTTTTATGATAGTAATCAATATGTGTCGCTGGATTATATAGAATTTCATACAAGAACCACCTTATTAAAGGCGGTTTTTTTGTTATTTCTTCTTGATTTTTTAGTTAAAAAGAGTAGAATAGAAGTATAAGTTAATTTAGTATATTATGAAGAGTAAAAACAAAAACAATCTAAGAGTAATCGATTTTTTTTGTGGAGCTGGCGGTTTTTCGGAAGGGTTTCGTCAGCAAGGTTTTGATATTGTAAAAGGAATTGATTTTTGGAAACCTGCAATTGATACGCATAATCTCAATCATAATCTCAATGATTCCACAAAAGACATTTTGGATTTTTGGGGTAAAGATTCTGCTGATATTGAAGAAATAAATAATATTCCAAATTCTGAATTTATTATTGGAAGCCCTTCTTGTGTTTCATTCTCAATGTCTAATAAATCTGGTAAGGGAGACAAAACTTTAGGAATAAAACTTATTGAAGCATATCTTCGAGTGATTGTTGTAAAAAAACATCAGAAGAATCCAATATTATTGAATTGGTATATGGAAAATGTTCCAAAGTCTAGGGAATATATAAAATCAGAATATACTTTTGAAGATTTGAATCTAAAAAAATGGGCAAAATTAATAGGCAAAAACTTGAAAGATATTGCTCTTAAGATAAATGGCGGGATTTTTAATGCGGGAGATTATGGTGCGCCACAAGAAAGAAAAAGATTTATTGCGGGAGAATGGATAAGGACTGGAGAATTTATTATTCCGCAAAAAACATATAAAGTTCATATAGAATCTTGTGAGGTTCGTCAAAAAATGCCGAAGCCAGATAATAAAAAATCTAAAAAGTGGTCAGATCCTAATTATCAAAACTTAAAATTAAAAACGAGTGAATTAACGGATCATTTTTATGATACTGGACTTTATGAAATTGAATGGGAAAAAGCTGAATACCTTAAAATAAACCATCCGTTTATGGGAAAGATGTCTTTTCCTGAAAATGAGAATAGAACTTGTCGAACAATCACAGCAACTCGTTCAGCTATTACGCGAGAATCTATTATTTATAAATCTGAATATGATAAAAAAGGAAATGGTGAATATCGTTTACCGACAATTAGAGAAATTGCTAGTTTAATGGGATTTCCATATGTGTATCAATTTGTGGGAACGGAAGGTACAAAATGGAGACAAATTGGAAATTCTGTCTGTCCGCATATGAGTTCAGCACTTGCTGTGGCACTAAGAGAAAAAATGAATCTTTCAAAAATCAAACTGGAAAATGTTGATTTTTCCTTATTGACAGAAAATTATCAAAAAATAAATAATTTAAATTCTTTTCAAAAGAAGCAATTTGATAATCCCAACAAAAGGAAAATAAATGCTCGCTTTAGACGGCATCCATTGAAAATTGGAAATATGACTGTTGATCTTATGAATTATCATCCCGAGAAAAAAGATGAAGTTGCTCAAAAATGGTATTTAAGTATCTATTTTGGAAATGGTGACGGATATGGGTTAAAAGTTCTTAAGACAAAAGATTTTAAAAAAATTGAAAAAGTTCTAAAAAATAATTTTTCTCATTTTTCTTCTTTTAAAAAGGAAATAAAAAGTCATATTGTCACAAAAAAACAATTGCAAAAAATCTATGAAAAAGACTTATTGTTGCAAGAAAAAGATAATCCTCTTAAGATAGTAAAGCGATTGGCTCAGATTATTAAATCTTATGATTCTTATGGGGAAAATGTAGAAGTTAATGGAATTTTTCCAAAAGATAATATTCCTATGGCACAGCTAATGGCAATGTATGGTTTATTAGAACTCATTCAATTTAATTCTTTAATGCGAAAAATATGAACAAAGAAACCAGAATTCGGAAAATTGCTGAAATAATTCAGTTAACAGAGAAATCTGATAAGCCTGAGAGAATTGGTGTTTATTGGAAAGATGTTAATAGATCAATGTTGGTTTGTCAAATTCCACTTGAATGTTTGATTTATAATAAGTATAATGGTCGTATTTTGAGTCGAACAAAATCTTTGGAAAGTCAGGGACACATTATTGACGCTGAAACAAAAGAAGGAGAAAGAAAAATAGATGAGCTTCTTTGGCAATCAAAAAAAAATAGAAATGAAATTACTAAAATAGATATCGAAAAAAAAGGACAATTAAAAGTAGGAATTATAACAAAAGATGGAATTATTATTGATGGGAATAGACGTGTAATGCTTTTGAATAGAATTAAAAAATACGATTATTTTATAGCGGTTGTATTACCAGTTGAGTTAAAAGATGATCCTATCGAAATAGAGAAATTGGAAACAACCTATCAAATGGGGGAAGATGAAAAATTGGGATACAATCCTATCGAAAAATATTTGAAAGCGAAACAGCTTTATAAGAAATTAAATGAACAATTTGATCATAAGGAATCTATAAATAAGATTGCCGATTGGATGGGAGAAAAGCCATCTGAAATAAAACATTATTTAGGTGTAGTCGATATTATAGATAGATACTTGGAATATCTTGGATATGATGGAATTTATTCTATGGCAGATACACATAATGACGGTAAAGAGGATTTGTTTCTCTATCTAAAAAAATGGATTGATACTTTTAAAGATAAAGATGTAAATGGTAAGGATATAAACAAGGAAAGTGATAAAGGCTTTGATAATTATAGTTTGTCTGATGTGGATGATTTAGAAATAATATGTTTTGATTATATCCGAGCAAAAATAGGAAAGTCATATGATGGGAAAATTTTTAGAAGTATTGCTAGTGGGCAAAAGAAGAATCATTTTTTTGGAAACAAAAAAATATGGGATAGTTTCCAAAATTATCATATGCAATATATTTTTCCATTTTTGGAGAAAATTGATAACACAATTCCAATTGATTACAACTCGGAAAGACTAGAAGCACATCTGTCTGATAGAGATTCAAAATATAGGGATGCGGTACTTGAAAATCTTACTAAAAACATAAGGACTCACAATACAGAATTAGGATACAACAAAGCTTCTGACGAGCCAATGGAACTAGTGAGTGATGCAAGGAAAGCGTTAGAAACAACTAATCAAAAGCATAAATCTTTTTCTTCCTCTAATGTTTTAAATCAAGTAGAAGTTATAAACCAAATAACTACAGATATGTTAAATAATGAGTCTCCGAAAAGACTACTTTCTCAAATTATTAATTCACTTGAATCTGTGAAGCTTGACTCGTTAGAATCAAGAGAAGAGCTTCTTGAAAAAGTTGCTCAGATTAATAAAATTTCTTTTGAGATGAAGAAAAAGTTAGGCGGTTAAATTATGAATAATTCTATTACAATTCATGCAGATAGTGAAAAGTCCTGTTTTGTTCTTACAGGGAATATTGTTGATGTTCTTAAAAATAGAAGATTCATTTTTTCACTTAAAAGGTTAAACTTTTTCAAAGAAGATAAAAAAATTTTAATTCCATACGAAGAAAAAACACAGATAAGAATTCTCAAAGAACTCCAGGAATTTTTAGTAAAATTTAATTTCTCAGAACAGTTTACAGAAGAAACAAAAAAAGATGTTGCAAGTTTCCATCGAGAACAAAAAACTTTTAAAGAATTTTCTGAACAAGCGAGAAAAATACGAGATAATGAAATTAATAAAGATTCAAAATTATTTAAAAATCTCATTGAGTTTGAGGAAGTTCTCAAAAAACGGTTATCCAGGCAATTATATAAGAACAAAGAAGATGATAATCCATATCAACTTCTCGCTGCTTATCATATGGCATTTTCTCAAAATTCATGCAATTTTGCTGTACCAGGTGCAGGAAAAACTTCTATTGTCTATGGAGCGTATGCATATTTAAAAAATCTTTCAGAAAACGATTTAAGACATGTTGATAAAATTTTAGTTATTGGTCCGATTTCTTCTTTTGCACCATGGGAAAACGAATATGAAAAATGTTTTGGAAAAAAAGTAAATGTACAAAGACTCTCTGGTGATAGTACAATTTCACGAGACCAAAAAGAACAACACTTATATTCAGGTAGTCCTGTTGAACTTACGCTTGTTTGGCACGGAAGTGTTGAAGGATTACAACAAGAAATTGTAGATTTTCTAAAGAAAAATAAAACAATGGTAGTAGTTGATGAGGCGCATCGCATAAAAAACCATGAAGGACGTTGGGGTAAAAGTGCTGTAGAAATTGCCAAGGAGGCAAAATCTCGTGTGGTTCTTACTGGAACCCCTGTGCCGAATGGCTACGAAGATTTATATAATTTGTATCAATTTATTTATCCTTATAAATTTAAAGATATTTTGCGATTTCATCATGGAAACTTGGTGGATATGACTAAAACTTGTGATTTTGACGATGAACGAGTAAAACAATTTACCAAAAATATTTCTCCTTACTTTATTCGTATTAAAAAAAAGGATTTAAATTTACCATTAGTAAAAAATAAGATTATCTTTGTTGATATGGATGAATATCAACGGGAGATTTATGATTTCATTGAAACAAAATATATTTCATCTTTCCAGCAAAATAGTTTTGCCACTGTCAAAGATGTTTTAAATAAAGCAAAACTTATTCGTTTGCGACAAACCGCTACTAATCCAGCGCTTTTGAAAAAGCCGATTCAAGAAACTTTAAGCAAGGACGACTATGATTCAAGAATAGCTTTGAGTGACCAGATTCCAGAAGAGTTTCAAGATGATTCAGAAATTCTTTCTAAAATCTATGATTATGCAGAAAATGCAACTCCTCAAAAGTTTAAAACTGTAAAAGAAATTGTAGAAAAAATAATTACTGAGAAAGGAAAGGTTATTATCTGGACAATTTTTATTCAAAATGCAAAAGGATTGCAACAATATCTTTTTGATAATGATATAAAATCAAAACTTCTAATTGGTGAAGTGGAACAAACTGAACGAGAAATAATTATCAAAAAATTTAACAATCCTGAAAATCAAGATTTTCAGGTTGTAATTGCAAATCCATTTTCCGTAGCTGAATCAATTTCGCTTCATAAGGGATGTCATAATGCTATTTATATGGAGCGAGATTATAATTGCTCTAATTTTTTGCAATCAAAAGATCGTATTCATCGTGTCGGTTTGTTAAAAAATCAAGAAACAAATTATTATTATATTTTGTCAAAAGATTCTGTAGACGAAGATATTCATAAACTTTTAAATATTAAAGTGGAAAGAATGGAAAAAATTATTGATGAAGATATTCCACTTTTTGCAAGAATTAATGATAAAGGAACTGACGAAACTGATATTATAAAATCTCTTTTGGAAAGTTATGCTAAAAGAACTTAGCCATTATGAAAATTTAGGAACGCCGCAATATTTTTGGGAACTTTTTGATATTCTTGAAAAGAGTAATCAGGTATGGACAAGAAAAGAAGTCCAGGAGTATTTTTTTAATCGTCTCATTGATGGAAGAAATATTTTTGATGGTTGTCTTCCTTTCATGGAACTGATGGGAATAATCAAAATTAATAAAGATGAAGAAATCGTTTTAGATGTTTCTCTTCTTGAGTTTCTCAAAAGCCAACAATATTTAAGCGGAAAACTAATAGAAATGCTTTTTCAAGAGCTCAAAAATGATGAAATATTTTATGAGATTTTTTGTTCACAAAATATTTCCTATGATATTATCTATCATTCAATTCAAATTAGTAATTCTGCTTTTCATTTCAAATATGCGAATTTCAAACAATTTCTAATTGATTTTGATTTTTTACTTGTTCATCCAGATAAGCAAGTAAATAAACTTGTTATAAATTCAAGATATAAAAAAGTTTTTGACAAAACGGTTTTATTGGAGATAAGAAAAAGAAAAATTGGAATTGAAGAATTAAAAAAATCATTAGAGCAACAACAAACTTATGGAGAAGAGGCAGAAAAATTTGTTTTACATTTTGAAAATCAAAGACTTAAAAATCAGAAGAATATTGATTGGGTTGCTGAATATTGGGCAAATGCAGGATATGATGTTGCTTCTTATAATAATATTGAATCTAAAAAACAGGACAGATTTATTGAAGTGAAATCATATTCAGGACAGCCAAACTTTTTTTGGTCAAGAAACGAAATTGAAACAGCTCGTATTAGAAAAGATAAATATTTTCTTTATCTCGTGGATAGAGATAAGATAAAATTTGAAAATTACACACCAAAAATTATTCAAAATCCTTATCAGTTAGTGTTGAAGAATAATATATGGGACAAGAGAGTGGAAAAATATTTTGTGTTAAGTAAAGAAAACAATAAAAACTATTGATAAGTTTGTGTAGTGATTCAAAAAAATAACAAAATAAATTTATGATGCAAAAACAATTATAAAAAGAATAACAAAAGTTTTTTAAAAACTGCAGAGAATAAATTAAAGAAGTTTAATAAAATGAACGATTTAACGTCTAAACAAAAGATCAATATATTCAAAAACCTTTTCAAAGGAAGAGAAGATGTCTTTGCTGTTCATTGGGAAAAAGCCGATAAATCAAAAAAGGGTTATACCCCAGTTTGTCTGAACGAATGGAAAAATGGAATTTGCATCAAACTTCAGAGAGAAAAATGTAAAGATTGCAAACACCAAAGATATGCCATTTTTAATGATTATTATGTTGAACAACATTTAAGAGGAAATAAAATTTATGGAATATATCCACTTTTAGAAGATAATTCTTCTTTTTTTATTGTTGCAGATTTTGATGGCGGTAACTGGAAAAAAGATGCTGGAAATTTTATAAAAAAATGTGATAAATATCATTTGCCTGTATATTTGGAAAGGTCAAAATCCGGAAACGGAGGGCATGTCTGGATATTTTTTGTTCAAAAGTATCCTGCCTATAAAAGCAGAAATGTTGTTATCAATATCTTGAGGGAAGCAAAAATTATTGATCAGTTTGAGAAGGAAGACAGTTTTGACAGACTTTTCCCAAATCAGGATAATCTTAGCGGTAAAGGGTTTGGAAATCTTATTGCTCTGCCACTTCAAAGACAAGCAAGAAAAGTAAACAATTCTATTTTTCTTAATCCTACTAATAATTTTGAGCCGTTTGAAAATCAGTGGGAGTTCTTAAATAAAATTGAAAGAATTTCTCTTGAAAAGATAAACAAGCTTTATGAAAAATTTAATAAAACAGAAAAGACGATCAAAATCGTTTCAAAAAGTTATGTAGCAATAACCCTAAAAGAAAAAATATTTATAAATAAAAATAATTTACCAAGAACGCTTGTTAATTTTTTAAAAGAAGAATTAAACTTTTTTAATTCTGAATATTTGATTAAAAAGAAAATAGGGGTAAGCACTTATGGAATGGAAAGATATTTTAAACTGATAGAAACAGAGAATGGCAGTGTTTCTATTCCGAGAGGATTTATTAACAGGTTAATAAATTTTCTAAATGACGAAACAATAAAATTTGAGATTGTGGATGAGAGAAATAAATTAAAACCAATTGAAACAGAAACAAGCGCTAAATTATTTCCCTATCAAAAAGAAGCAATAGATGCAATACTGATGGAAGAAAATGGAATTTTAGTAGCTCCTCCTGGATCAGGAAAAACAATAATTGGAATCGAGTTAATTGCAAGATTATCTCAAAGTACATTGATTTTGGTTCATAAGAAACAAATATTTGATCAATGGGTGGATAGAATTGAAAACTTTCTTGATATTCCCAAAAAAGAAATCGGAAAATTTTCTTCTGGCAAAAAGAAAATCGGAGATAAAGTTACTGTAGCTATGGTTCAGACATTAAATAGAATGGATAATTTGCAAGATTATTCTGATAGCTTTGGTATGATTATCGTTGATGAGTGTCATCATATGCCAGCTAAAATGTTTCGGAATATAATTACCAAACTCAATCCTTATTATCTGTATGGTTTAACTGCTACGCCTGAAAGAAAAAATAATGATGATAAATTAATTTTTATATATTTAGGAGAAGTTTTGTATGAAATTGAAAAAAACTTTTGTGATAAAAAATCTTTTTCAAATAAGAATAGTATAAATGGGAAATCTCAAAAACCGAAACTGATAATCAGAGAAACTAATTTAAAAATACCGTTTAAAATAAAAACAAACGATTTTCAAATATTATCCAAAATAATGATTTTTGATTCAAATCGTAATGAGCAAATTATTGGTGATATAAAAAATGAAGTGAATAATGGTTTAAAATGTCTGATTCTAACAGAAAGAAAAGAGCATGTTGAAGTGTTGAGTTATTATTTAAAAAAGGAATATGAGATTATCACATTAACTGGAGATTTAACACAGCGACAGAGAAATGAAAAAATAAAACAAATTGAAAGTGGCAATTTTCAAGTTTTAATCGCAACAGGACAGCTTATTGGAGAGGGTACCGATTTCCCAAATCTTGATTGTTTATTTTTAGTTTACCCTTTTTCTTTTTCAGGAAAACTTACGCAATATATAGGCAGAATACAAAGAGGTTCAAATGAAAATAATATCATTTATGATTACAGAGATTCTAACATTGATTATCTTGAGAAATTATTTAAAAAAAGAAAAAGCTATTATACAAAAAACTTTGGTTTATAGTGCTAGAACGAGATGCGAAGCAATTTTTTTATACTGTTCCATTTTCATTTTCAGATTATGATCAAGATGCATCATTTTAATCAGCAACCCTTAAATAACAAAAAATTTATGGTAAGAAAAAACTTAAAAATTTACAGTAACTATTTTCTATGGGTAATTGCCATGATCAGTATTTTGATATTGATAGGAATGATCTTGTGGAATTTGAATAAGAAGGAAGTACCTTCTCAAACTCAAATACTTACAGAAGAGTCTGTCGAAATAAATAATATTTCTGAAGGTTCGTTGATGCCAGTTAAAATTTTTGTTAGTCATCTTAAGCATTTTGAAGACGAAAGAGCGGGTAATTGTCAGCAGATAGGAGCTTATCCTCTTACTAGATATATTAATAAATCTGGTTCTGTAGAAGAAGATGTTTTTCGAACACTTGATGAATTGTGGAAAGGTGTGACATTAGAAGAAAAAATAGATAGATTTCATCTTTTTAATGGTTTTCCAAATCGTTTTGGTGTTGAAGATCATAAGAAAGAAATGATTGAAAAGGGATTAGACGTAAGCGCTTTTGAACAAGGTAGAGGGGATTGGGTGATAAAAGTAAAAAGTTTGGAAATAAAAGACAAAATTGCTTATCTTGATTTAAATTTGGCAATTAATGTTGGCAGTGAAACAACTTATGCCTGTACTGTAAATCCTTTCAGAATGTCGGTGATCAATACGTTGAAACAGTTTTCAGAAATTGATGATGTTGTGATCACAGCAGAGGGAAAAAGATTTCCCTGTCTTGGCTCAAATTGTGTGAAAAAGCAAGAATATGAAATTGGTAGAACAAAAGTTTTTTTAGAGAATGTAGGTAAAGGAGAAGGAATAACACATTTGTCCAGAAGAGCATTGGGCAAATATTTGAAACAGCGTAGTCATTTAGAAGAGCTAGAATTAACAGTTGAACAACAAATTTTTATTGAGGATCACATTCAAAATAGACTTGGTTCAGAGCAGTTGAATATTGGTGATACAGTTGAGATTTCCAGTGATCTTATTTCAGAAGCGATTGAAATTTCTCGATTTCTTGATTTGCAAGCAATAAAGAAATATATTTTACCTACTAGTGTTAAAGCGGATGTAATTCTTGATTCTGATAAGACTGGTGTTTTTGTTTATGTGCGATATTTGGATCAAAAAGACACAATAATTAAAAATGCTAAAATTATAATTGAGGCGGAATCGGAAATGCTGGATTCTGGGATTTTAAGTAATCCTTATACTTGGATATATGAAGCGGAATTTTCTGAAAATGGTAATTATTACTTTTATCATTATTTGGTCGGTGAAGGTGCAATTGAAGAAAATGTTTGCTTTAAAGTAATTGCTACAGCAGAAGCTCACTTATCTCAATACAAAAAATTGCAATGCGTTCAACTATATGAGAATTTAGGTATTTAATTGTTAAGATAGATTTTGTAGTATTGTTAACAAGATGTTTTTTTGATTAAATCGTATTTGAAGATAAGGCGCAAATCTTTATTATTGACATTTTCTATTTTATATTTAGAATATAAAGTATTGGATAAAATAAAAACAAAAAGGAGTTGTAAAAAATTAGTAAAGACGAACAAAAATATTTAAGTGTGGATGATCTGATGAAATATTTGAAAGAAATTGGATCATTGGAGCAATCCTGTGCTGTGATTTGCTGTGCAGACGGTCGTTTACATGGAGAAAATAAGGAATTCCATAAATGGCAAGGGAAAGTAAAACCTTATTTGATCTCTATCCCAGGAGCGAGTAAAAGTTTTATGAGCAATAATATAGCAATAATAGAACATAATATTGAACATATTGCTATTTTTGTTAATCATAATTCCGATGAAGAACTCATGTTATATATTATTCATCATTCGTTATGTAGGGCTTATGAGGATTTTGGTTTTAACTCGTTTGAACAAGAGAAGGAAGTCCAAATAAGAGATATGAGAAAAGCTAAAAATATCATTCAGGATAGATTCTCCGAAGTCAAGAAAGTTATTCTGTTGTGGTATGATACGGAGGGCGGTTTTTTTGAAGTAATCTAAAATTAAAAGTTATTAATGGCAGAGTCTGACTCTGTCTTTTTTTTATATTTATATCGTTTTGATCTTTAAGAATCTTTTAAGCTATAGTTAAAATTAAAACATTTTTTAAAACATTTTTTAAAACATTGACAGAATTAAAAATAAAAGTTAGAGTCAATTTAGTTTTAACAAATTAATTTAAAAGTAGTTCCTCTTGACTTATAATTTTTCGAAAATATTCTGAAAAATAATGAAAATAGAGGTTGGTTAGGAAAATCCGGTGATTTCTTATTTGGAAAAAATCCGGTGCTGTGCCGCAACTGTGATCTTTATCTTCCGCGGAAAGATAAAGTAAGTCAGAATGCTAGCTAACTACTTACAAAAAATAAGATCCTATCTTCGAGCTAAAGAAGGGCTTCGTTTTGTTTTTATGCTAAATTGCTTTTATGATTTTGTCTTTGCTGGTTTTATCAATTTATAGAATTATACAATAAGTATTATTTATTGAGATAAACTGGATTCCTGCATCCGCAGGAATGACACGATTAATTGAATTATTCTAGCAAGAGAGTATAATTGTGATAAAATGAACATTCTTCTTTGGTGGGGATGTTTTTATTTTTGTCTTAGAAAGGACATTATATGAAAAAGTTATTATCCATAATGCTTATTGTTACGTTGCTGTTTCCTGTGTTTCCTTCTTTGGAAACAAACGCAATTTACAATACGAGTACTGCGCAAGATTATTTAATTGAAAATAGTGATAATCCGTGGAGCACGATGGCTTTGTCTGTGCTTGGAAATTCTTCTATTCCTACGGAGCATCTTACTTTTGTAAGCGGAACAGATGCTATTGATTACGCCGCACCAATTTTGGCTATAATAGCTATTGGTCAAAACCCACGTACTTTTGCTTCAATTGATTATGTTGCCACTCTTAAAAGTTATCACAGTGAAAATCAAATAGGGGATTCTGTTTTACTTAATGATGATTGCTTTGGAATTTTGGCACTTATATCTGCTGGCGAATCTTCTGATGATGTGATTATTGTTGATTCAAAAAACTTTATTTTTTCTCATCAAAATAGTGATGGCGGGTGGGGATATTCTACTACAGCTGGTTCTGATACTAATATGACTGCGTCTGCTATTTTGGCACTTATATCTGCTGGAGTTGATAGCGCTGATTCTCGTATTCAAAACGCTTTATCTTTTTTAGAAGCGTCACAAAATGATGATGGAGGTTTTTATTATAATTCTGCTTTTGGCTCTGATTCGGATTCTTCATCTACAGCATGGGTAATTTGGGCGCTTAATGCTTTGAGCGTTGATCCAAATAGCCTGGTTAAATCTGATAATACTCCTATCTCATATCTTGAATCAAATCAAAGCGATCAAGGATTTTTTAAATATCAAAATAGTTCTACAGAAGAAGATTCTTTTTCAGCGGTGACTACAGCTTATACGGTAATCGCTTTGCAAGGTAAAAAGCTTCCTCTTAATATTGTAGCGAATGATGTTCCAGAGAAATTTTCTTTTCGCATTGAAGGATCAGAGGAAACAGTTTGTTTGGGAGAAGTAGAAGGGCCGACTGCTCTTGATATTGTCAAAAATGCAAAAAGTATTTGTGGTTTTACTTATGAGATCAAGGATACTGATTGGGGTCCATATTTGAAAAGAATTAATGCTGATGAAGCAGGAGGGGATTCTGGTTGGTTATATTTTGTTAATAACATTTCTCCTTCTGTAGGAGCGGCAAGCTATGAATTGCAATCTGATGATTCTGTTTTGTGGTATTATGGAGGTTTTGATTGGAAACCAACAAGACTATCGTTGTCAGCTGAACAAATAGATGCTAATCAATCTGTAACAGCTACGGTAGAAATTCTTAGTGATAGTTTATGGATTCCTCTTGCTGACGCTTCTGTTTATTTCGGAGTAGATACAATTGTCACTGGTGATAATGGACAAGTAGGCATTTCTTTGCAGGATGGATATTATAAAGTTTATGCGGAGAAACAAGGATATATTAGAAGTAATTCTACTTTATTAAAAGTTGGACAAGGAGCAAACTCTTCTGTTGATCTAACTGTAACTGTTGGAGATGGAGATGGCAGTGATGACGGTAAAGATATGATCTCTTTTATTATTGATACAGATAGTCTGGATTTCGGTGAGCTAGATCCTGGATCTTCTGCTTCTAGAAATATTACAATTAGCAATAATGGATCTTCAAATATACATATGGAAGCTTTAGTTGAAGGCGATTCTCTTTTCAGCGAAAATTTAGATTTGGATAATGTATCCTGGAAGAATTTTGAAACTGATATTACTCAAAGTGATTCTCAGACAGTAGATGTGGAACTTTCTGTTCCTGCTAATTATTCAGATGGGAGTGGCGCGAAGTCAGCGCAGTTGACTTTCTGGGCGGTAGCACAGTAAATAATTGTCATTTTATAATATTTTCTGAAGTGGTAGCTTTAGAGAAAATGTCTGGAATTCAGTTAGTCTTGCTTAATAAAAATTATACAAAAATATTATTTGTTGAGGCTTACTGGATTCCCGTTTTCACGGGAATGACAATAAACAAGAAAAATTTAAATATTTAATTCTCTTTATGAAAAATTTTCTTATTCTTATTTCCATTTTTGTCTTGTTTCCAATCCTATCGCAAGCAGCTGGAATTCAAGTTAGTCCGTCTAAAATGGATTTTATAGTAGAGATGGGTGGAGAGATAGTATCTAAAGAGTTAGTTGTTGCTAATCCGACTGCCGATGTTCAAGTTTTTGAAGTATATCCAGATGAATTTTCAGAAATTATAGAAGCAAACCCTGCTAGCTTTACTCTGGAAGCTGGAGCAAGGAAAGTTGTAATAGTTAAAGTTGATCCTGCTGAGATGGAAGGTTCTTCAAGAATTCTTAGAACAAACTTTTCTGTTTTAGGAAAGCCTCTCGTAGAAACACGTTTACAGACGAATACTGGAGTAAAAATTCCAACATCTGTTACAATAAATAATGAGATAATAAAATCGGGCAATAAGATCTCTTCTGAATTATTTTATATAATTTTGATTATCATTGCTTTTGGGTCTGGACTTGTAACACATCTTATTAAACATAGAAAAAAGAAAAAAAGAAATTATAATGGTTAAACCGTATTTGTTATATTTAATTTATTGTTGTGGATAACTTTTTCTTGACGTTTTTTTTATTAGTGATACTATGTGTATAGACAACACTAAGTAATAAAAAAGATATGAACAAAAAAGAAAAGAAACCAGAGTTTGAGAAATATGAATATTCATCAGCAGCAGTTGATTTGGTAATTTTTTCCATAATAAACGGAGAGTTAAATGTTCTTTTAACTAAGATGAAATACAAACCGTTTGAAGGAAAATTGGCATTACCTGGTGGAAGGATCAGAGTTCATGAAAGTGTTGATGAATGCGCAAAGCGTGAGATTAAAGAGAAGGTTGGGGTAAAAGATATTTATATAGAGCAACTTTATTCTTTCGGAGATGTAAAAAGAGATCCTTCGGTTAGAATAATTTCCGTATCTTATCTTGCATTAGTAGATAGCATTGATAATATCAAGCTTGAAACAACTGAAAAGTATGAGAAGATCTATTGGACGCCAATTAATAAAGTTTCCAAATTGGCATATGACCATAATAAAATCTTAAAATATGCTCTTTTTAGATTAAAATCTAAACTAATTTATACAAATATTGTTTGCAATCTTTTACCTAAAAAGTTTAGTTTAAGTGAGATGCAAAAGGTTCATGAAATTATTTTAGGCAGAAAACTGGATAAAAGAAATTTTCGTAAAAAGGTTTTGACTTTGGATTTGATCAAAGAAGCGGGCAGGGAAGTAGGGGTTCCTCATCGTCCTTCAAAACTATATTCTTTTAAAACTAAAAAATTAATGATCATTGAAATGTTTTAGCTTGTGCTAGCTTCTTAGGAGTTAGAATAATATTGTTATATGAGAAGATTGGAAAAATTAAAAGACTATTTTTTTAAAACTATAGTTAGTGTAAACATTACACTATAATCATTATATAAACCTAATAACAAATATATGAATAATCAGAAAATACTAAAAACAGATGTTTTGGTTTTAGGAACTGGAATTGCAGGATGTGTGGCAGCTTTGTGTTTGGCGGAAAATAAAAAGATAGAAGTTCTGCTTGTTACTAAAGATAAAGATATAAGACGATCGTCAACTTTGCGCGCACAAGGTGGGATCATAGCAAGAGGTCAGAATGATTCAGCAGAAAAGTTGAAAAAAGACATCTTGCTTGCAGGTGATGGGTTGTGCAATGAAAAGGCGGTAGATATTTTATCAAAAGAAGGTCCTGAACTTGTTGAAAGAATATTGATTGGAAAAGTTGGAGTGGAGTTCAATAAAAGCAAAGGAAAGTTAGATTATACAAAAGAAGCCGCGCATAGCGAAGACAGAATTCTCTATAAAAATGATCATACAGGGGAAGAAATAGAGAACAAGCTGACAAGAGCATTAAAGAGAAATAAGAACATTAAAATTCTAACAGATCACACGCTAGTTGACCTTTTGACTATGTCTCATCATGCGGTTGATAGGAGAAAAGTTTATCAGAATAAAAAGTGTGTTGGGGGCTATTTGCTTAACAATCAAAACGGTCTTGTTAAAACTGTTTTTGCCAAAAAAACAATTTTGGCAACAGGTGGGATTGGACAAGTGTATCTCAGGTCGACTAATCCTGAAATTGCAACTGGAGACGGACTCGCAACAGCTTTTCGGGCTGGAGCGGAAATTATTAATGCTGAGTATGTGCAGTTTCATCCCACTTCGTTATTTCATCGGGACGTAGATAACTTTCTTATTTCTGAGTCTCTCAGGGGAGAAGGCGCAAAGCTAAGGAATGAAAAAGGAAAGCTCTTTATGAAAAAATATGATAAGCGCGGAAGTTTGGCGCCGAGAGATATAGTTGCAAGAGGTATCTATGAAGAAATATTAAGCAGTAAAAAAGACTTTGTATATCTTGACCTTGCTTCTTATTTAGATAGGAAATATATAGGGAAAAGGTTTCCTTTGATCTATAGAACATGTTTGAAATACGGTATAGATATAACAAGAGAGATGATTCCAGTTGCGCCAACTGCTCATTATTTTTGCGGAGGAATAAAGATTGATGAATTTGGTAAAAGCTCTTTGGAAAATCTATATGCAATTGGTGAAGTATCTTGTACGGGAGTTCATGGCGCGAATCGTCTTGCCAGTACATCTCTTTTAGAAGGACTTGTTTTTGCCAATAGATGTGCTGAAAATATATTAGGAAAAATAAGCGATAGTAGGTTAGTACAAAAAAGAGATATAAAACCGTGGATATATACAGGAGATCAAACTGTTGACCTTGCACTTATAAAGCAAGACTGGATGAGTCTGAAATCTATAATGTGGAATTATGTAGGAATCGTAAGAACAGAAGAAAGGTTAGAAAGGGCCGTTTTAGATCTAAACTATTTGAAACACAGGATCGAAAAATTTTATTGTAATGTTTGTTTAGATAAAGATCTACTGGAATTAAGGAACGGTATTCAGACAGCGCTTATTATCGCAGAGGCAGCAAAGCAAAATAGGAAAAGTAGAGGATGTCATTATCGGAGTTAAAAAACATTTTTGTCATTCTGAACTTGTTTCAGAATCTGTTGACTATTACGGTAATTAAATCTATAAATCACAAACATTTTGATTAAATTGCAAACACAGCTACTGAATAATAAAAAATGATTGTGTTTGCGTTGTAGATGAAAATATAGTGTAAGTAATATAAATCGAATCCAAAATAGAAAAGATCCTGAAACAAGTTCAGGATGACAATTCTATTATAAATTTATTAATAAATAACAATCATGAATAATTTAAATTTAATAGAAAAGATAAATGAGTTAAAAGAAAAGCGAAGCGCGATAATTTTAGCCCATAACTATCAATTGCCAGAAGTTCAGGATATTGCTGATTTTGTAGGAGACTCATTGGAGCTTGCGCAAATTTCTGCAAAAACTGATGCGAAAGTAGTGGTTCTGTGCGGAGTACGTTTTATGGCAGAAACAGCGGCGATGATAAGTCCAAAAAAGAAAATTCTTCTTCCTGACAAAACAGCAGGTTGTCCGATGGCTGAAATGGTTAGCGTGGAAAAAGTGCGAGAAATGAAGAAACAATATCCTAAAGCTGCAGTGGTATGCTATGTGAATTCTACTGCGGAAATAAAAGCGGAAAGTGATATTTGTTGTACTTCAAGTAACGCACTGAAGATAGTTGAGTCTTTGAAAAACTATAAGCAGGTAATCTTTATTCCAGATAAATATTTAGGACATTTTCTGTCCTTGTCATCTGAGAAGGAATTTATTCTTGCGAATGGCTATTGTCCTACTCACGCAAAAATATCTTCAAAATTAATTGATGAATTAAAAGTGAAATATAAAGATGCTAAAGTTCTTGTTCATGGAGAATGTACTCCAGAGATCAAAGAAAAAGCTGATAAGGTTCTTAGCACAGGAAAGATGTGTGATTATGTTCAAAACTCTTTAAAAAAAGATTTTATAATCGCAACTGAGAAGGAAATAATGCACAGAATGAAAAAAGAAAATCCCAAGAAAAATCTTATTCAAGCAAGTCCATTGGCGATATGTCCTGGTATGAAGAAAAATAATCTGGAAAAAATATTAAATGTTCTTGAAAATATGAAAAATGAAGTTAAAGTTGATGAAAAAGTAGAACTAAAAGCCAGAAAGTGTATTGATCGGATGCTTTTAATTTAAATGAAATTTAATTGTGAATGCCGTGTGAATGTCCTTGACAAGCATATTGATATTTGTTAGTTTAATATGTTGTCGTAATTTATTTTACGGTGGTTTTATGTGAAGTATTTGCACTTTAACAAACAATTTTATGGTTTAAACAAGACTTAGCTCTGAAGTTTTGTTTAAGCCATAAGATTTATATAAAAATTAATTCTTAAATGGCTGAAATAGTTATAAGGAAAGAAAATAAGAAAGAAAAGGAGTGATCAAATGACAGAGATAATAAATGGCTCTAATCGATATAGAGTCATTAAAGAAGTGGCAAGGTCTGAACATTATCATCTCTACTTGTGTAAACAAAAAGAGACACAATGTCAGTGCTTGCTACAAATAGCAATTACGGTAGAACATAACGGTGAACTTCAGCGCGCAGCATACATTCTTAGAGAACTTGCATTTCATGCTGATAGGCTTGAAGAAGAGTATAAGAATGTAAAAACTGATCCAAATGTTTTGCTTAATTATCAACTCGGATTTCCCGAGGTGGTGGATAGTTTTATTTGCCAAGAGCAGGGCAGGCGACAAATCAACATTTTTGCATTTAGGAATGTAGATGATGTAGCTGATATGGTGCCGCTTGCGAATATTACAACCAAAGACAATTTGCGTATTGATTTGCGCACCAGTGCGTGGATTATGGGTAAAGCTCTAAAACTGCTTGATTTTGTTTATGGTCAGGGTATTTCAGTTGATTTAATGACTGGAGAAAATATACTGATCAATGCCAAACAACATTATGTAGTGATATTTGACTTGGTACAAGCACAAATATTTGAGCAAATGGTTCCAAAGGATATCAGAGGTCGCGAAATTTCGCAGACAGCAAGTGCTGTAATTATCGCTCTGGGGGGAGATGTGAAAACAGGAATTTTCCCAGAGAATGACAGTAGAGAATATATCGACTATTTATTGCAAATGGCTCGTGGAAATGTGAGTAATGCAAAAAGAGCGCACGAAGATTTCTATGAAATAGTTGATCGGATTTGGAAACGAGAATTCTATCCTTTTACGGTTGAGCAATTGAAGTAGAATATAAATGAAACGGAGGAATGATATATAATGGGAAAATTAGTAGTAACAAGAGACACTTATGAAAAGGCGGTTGAGAAGCATGTATCGACAAAAGGACCAGCAACAAGAAGAGCGGAGCAAGAAGCTCACGCTACAGGCAAACTTCATTCGCTTGTTGATCCGGCTGGGTTTGGCGTAATTCGTTGTTCTTTGCCTCGATTTGAGAAACAAGGTGATGGTCTTTGGCGTCTCACAGTTGGTACGCCAGTACCAGTTGAAACTATTGTTGATACAACTGGTAGCATGGGAGGCAATGTTGATGTAGCGTTACGCAGATTGCCAGACGCATATGCTTTATGCAGTGATATTTTACCTGAAGGCTGTGATCTTCAAATCGCTACCGGAATTTTTGGAGATGTGGTTGATAGATTTGTTCTATGTCGTCCACAATTTGAAATGGAGGCTGGTAAAATTGTTGAGCAATTAACGCTGATGGTACCAGAGCGAGCTGGGGGTGATTTTACAGAAGATCCTCAATATGGTCTCTTTGGAGCAGCATATCTTTCTAATTGTTATATCAACAGAATCGGTCTTAAGGAATATCATTTTGTGGTTACGGATGCACCGGCTCGTGATGAACTTGACGAAAGAGAACTTGTGCGGATTTTCGGCGATGAAATTTTTGAGAAGGTATCTGAGAATGGTCATCAAATCAATCGTCAAGGCTTGCCAACTACAGCTGAAGTTGTTCAGGATCTTTTGAAATATGCACACGCTTTTGTGTTGCAGGTTGATGAAGAGTTAAGAACAACCGAATTTTGGTCGGAAATATATGGTGTGAATCGAGTTGTGAAACTTCCTGACACCGAATATTTGCCACAGGTGCAGGCTGTTATTATTGGCCTTACCGAGGGAACGCTTAATCTTCAGGAGGTTAAAAAATTCCTAACAGACAACGGTATTTACGACAAAGATGCTGAGAAAATTTCTCGCTCTCTTGTCAATATTCCTTTGAGGGCGCAAGCAGATTTGCCAAATTTTGACAAGCGTCCCCGGAAAGGAGATCTTTTCAGGAATAAGACCGATGTTTGGCCAATTGACCAGGAAGATGTCGTAAAACTTGAATCCTCCGGAATAAATTCGGAGAGTGAGGATAATGATTCAAAAGAAGGTCTTGATTGGCTTTAGGACATAAGACGAGACAGAATCAGAAGAGGTGATTGATGTGAAAAAAATCTATATTGTCACCGATCTTGGTCCTGGTGACGGTGGAAAAGGTGGTGTGGTGCATAAAATCGCAACAATGATGAATGCTCATACTGTTATAAAAGTTGGAGGTAGCCAAGGAAGCCATGGAGTCAAAACTTCAGAAGGATTTAACTATGCATTTAGTTATTGGGGATGCGGTACATTTGAGGGAATAAGAACACATATTTCTTCTCGGATGATCGTTCATCCAATTGGTTTATTAAATGAAGCTGAATTAATTCGATATGGTGGATTTGGTATTTATAATCTTTTTGATCTATTAACAATAGACGAAGAAGCATTATGTGCTACTCCATATCATGGAATTGTTTCGCGCCTAAAAGAGATGGCGCGAGGAGACGATCCTCGTGGAACAATCGGCACAGGTGTTGGTGAATCCTATCGTTACTCACAGCAATATCCAGATCTTGCAATTCAAGTTCGTGATCTATTGCGACCGAATCTCCGGGATCAGCTTATTGCTGTACGAGAACAGATACAGAGAGATTTATCTCCGATAATTGAGGGAGAATTTTTTCCCGAAGACCGCAAAATTATGGAAAAGGAGGTTTATCTTCTTTATGATGATGGCTATCTTGACTTTATTTTGAAGCAATTTCAAAAAGCAGGACAGAAAGCTAAAACTGTTGATCACGACTATCTCGGAAAGAAAATTCTTTCCAAAAACGGCGTGGCTGTGGTTGAAAGCTCTCATGGAGTTCTTACGGACCATTATCACGGTTTTTATCCGCATACCAGTGCTATTCGGACATTGCCTTGCTTTACGCAAACAATGCTCAAAGAAGCTGGCTTTGATGGACAAATCGTGAATATCGGAGTATTCCGGGCCTATGCGATCAGACATGGTGCTGGACCGATGCCGACTGCCGATCCAACGATGGCGGAAAATCTTTTGCCAGGAAGTCATAAGGAAGAAAATCGCTGGCAAGGGAAAATACGAGTAGGACCGATTGATTTGGTTTTACTCCGTTATGCAATCAATGTCTGCGGTGGGCCATCTGCATTTGATGGTTTAGCTGTCACTTGGTTTGACCAGATCGAAAGAAATGGACAGTGGAAGATATGTAAACAATATAACAATAAAGATACTGATAATCGAACATATTTTACATCTTCGGGTGAAATCAAAGTTCGACAAGGAATAGATGATGAACAATCGGAATACCAAAGGAATCTTGGTAGACGGCTTTTGAGCTGTAGACCTGAGATTACAACTTTGAAAATTCCATCAGACGCAAAGCAAGAAGAGCTTTACTCGTTTTGCGCTGATGTTTCAGGAAAAGAACTTGGTATTCCAGTGAGAATGGTTTCGCTTGGTCCAACTGAGCGGGATAAGATTTGTAAGTAAAGCAAAGAAAAAATATAACAGGAGAAGATGATAAGTATGGCAGAAGAAGATACAGTAGATACAGTAG
Organism: Minisyncoccota bacterium; assembly: GCA_023142995.1. Lineage (GTDB taxonomy): Bacteria > Patescibacteriota > Minisyncoccia > JAHIHE01 > JAGLIN01 > JAGLIM01. Next base: position 22,296 of record JAGLIM010000006.1, read on the forward strand.
ATATAGCGAAGAACGTAGATATCAAGCCTGAATCAGGCGAAGAAATAACAACAAGCGTTGATGAGTCCGTGACAACTGTTGATCAAGTTACTGCTAAGCTTGAAGAGCTGGGCGTTGATAGCGATATGATCAAGAAGATCAAGGAAATGGGTGCTGAGATGGTAAAGGATTTAGCCGGTCTTCAAGAGAAAGACCTTACTGATGCCGGAATGCCAATACTTAAGGCAAGAAAGTTGATTGCCGTGCTTGTTCCGACCAGTGGTGCTAATATTGATCCGAACAAAGAATTGGCAGATAATGAAAAACCTTCAAGCGCTCAAGTGACCGGATTTGCAGGTGCTCTTGGAATAGATCCGACTACTTTGATGCTTCTTATGAACGGTCAAGGTGGAGACATGGATCTATCAAGCATGATATCAATAGATGTCGTGGTCAATGGCTACAATCCCAAGCTTCGTAATATGTTTCTGATGATTATGGGACAGATCGAAGAACGTCTTGGTGTGCCTATCGTGGTAATTGATAGTGATGGTGCTGTTAATCGATCTCTCACAGCCGAGTATATTGAAGGTCTTGAAGAAAGCCGTGATTCTGCGGAAAATAATATCTACTTTGATATAGAAAGCGTTCCGCATGAAGTCATTAATGTCGGTGTAGATGCTCAAAGCATCTATGATGCTGATCCATTAATGCCTGATAAAGCTCTTCAAAAGAGTGGTATGGGTACTGGTCGGGTAAATTGGAATGGTGTTCCTCTTGAAGTACGGCAGGTAGCATATTTTGCTGTAACTGAAACAAAGGAGATCAAACCAACCAGTGATGGACATCAAACATGGCTTCGTGGTCATATGAAGCCCGGTGTTAACCGTTTGATCTTCCATGGTCGAGCTCCGCAAGCAATCAGCGCATATAACGAAGCTGCTCGTACTGGTTCGTTGCCCACGCTTCGAGTTATGCTTTCGCGTAATCCGCGTAGCAAGGAGATAATGCCACGTCGTCGTAAGTCAAATCCTTCAGATTTGCTGACAGGAATTGGCAGCGAATAATCAAAAAATATTAAACCCGTAAAAAAACGGGAATGGTCAAGTAGCTTCGTGCGCTTGGCCTCTTTTTTTATAAAAAATAACCGTCAGGTATAAGCCGACGGTTTTCATTTTGTTATTTTAGGGACAGGAATTTTTGGCAAAAATACTTTACTAACAAAGAGTTTTGTTGCCAGTTGCCGATATCCAGAATCCCAGAACATACTCTTGTCATCAATTCCTCCAGCATGTAATGTATTAATGCCTCCATATTGAGGAAAGAATTGCTCATATCCCTTATGCATCAATCTATATTGTAGAGTATCTTTCTCCAATTCCTCCAAATATAATCTTCGTGCATTAAGTCCATAGATTACTTTGTCAGTATCATATAGATAGGGAACTAACAATTTTTCAAGCAAATCATATATTGTCTTTTTATCACCAATCCAAGCGGAACCAAAAAGGACATGTGTCCAAGAGCTTTCACCAAGCGATACATCTAAATCATTAAAGTCACGGACTTGAATTATCCCATCTTTTTCTTCAAGCCAAAACTCAACAATTTTATCTTGAACCTTTTCATGCACGAAATGCTTTTTAAGCAAGTCTTGCAATTTTGCCCGATTATCAAAAGATATTCCCGGTCGTACAAATACGCCTAAATCAATATCGGCATTTTGCGCTCCATATCCTTTAAGACGAGAACCAAATACTAAGACTATCGGATATATAAGTTGTGACAACTCAGGATCTGATTTGATCAATGTAGTCATTTCTTGTATATCGCATATTTCTTTTTTGATTAGCTTCAAGTTTTCTGAAAATGGTCCAGCCAATTTGGGAATAACAATATTTAATCTCGCCAATTGTTCATTATCAATAATTCTTAGATGATAAAGATGACGAAAGGTTTTTGACAATGTCTCATTGATTTGATCATTATCATTTTTCCAAAGTCTCAGCATAGTATCCCGATATTGTTCGTAGATTTTCAAAGCTCTATTAAGATCGATTGACGCCATGAATTCAATTGCTTTTCGAATTCCTTCAATCAATACTTGTATGCTTGCGATATTGATCTCTTGATCAAGAAATTTTGTTATTGATTCACTTGTTATATCATCTTCGATAGCTGCTGTGCTGACAATTTCTGCCAAAGTTTCAATAGCTTTTTGTTTCTTGCTTTCTTTCAACCAATTCCTTCTTTTCTCTGTTATATCACTATATATTGTCGTATCTATACGGAGAAATTCCTTAATTATCTCTTCTTGAACAAATGAAAGTACTGTTGTTCTCGGTGCTACCTTGATTTTTCTGTCTTTTATATACATATCTGTCTGAATAATTCGAGCAATACTGCTAATATAATAATCAGTAGATTTTTCCATAAACTCAAATTCTTCTTCTGTGATCAGACATAGATCAGCTAGAACAGGAAGTGTAGCAACAATGCTATCTCTCAGCGTTTGATCATTACTTTCCTCCATAAACGTAACAATATCTTTAACTTCTATCAATCCATTTTCAATCAACTTTGGTATGAGATGAGCTGCTTTTACTACGCGAGGTAAATCACCAATGCGTTGTTCAATCTCGAGCACATCTCCATCCAAAAAGTTGGCGCGTACATCCTGAACCAAAAGTAAATCTTTCCAAGCTTTTAGATATATTCGTTTAAATCGATCCAAAGTTTGTTGAAGTATTCGTTTAGAAGGATGCCACGTTTTGCTTGGCAAGAATTCAAACGGGAGATAAAGGATAAGGCGTTTATATTCTTGATTGTGTTCTAGTAAATCGCTTAAAGAGGTAAAGAGTTTTGCCACCTGTTCTTCGTTAATATACTCTTGTTTAATTGCAGTTTCAAGAGATATATCTGGTCGTGGTAAATAATTTATGATCTCATTAAGTCGATCAAGTAATATTTTTCTTTGTTCTGTCTGTTTCCAGAAAACTTTACTAGCCGTAATACTTTTGGGCCAAACCTTGACCGTGTAAACAGGATCAAGGAATGATTCGTTAACTACCAGAATCACTATTCATACCTCCTTACAATTATTATTTCTATTCAATGTTCTATTCATATAAATTGTCAAAAAACAGTATCCTTTTTTATGTCAATTACGGACGTACCTTAAGTGACTTTTCAATTTATCATATTTGTATTTATATGTCAACGTATCTAGTGTTTACCCTTAGTGTTTGTATTCAGTGTTTGACATATCCAATATATATACGCATTTGACCAATGTAGATAACTTTCTCTTGACAATATCTTCAGTAATGATACTATGTGTATAGTCAACACTAACTATATTAATTAAAGCTTTTTATTTTTAAACTGACTTAGTGTAGATAATACACTTTAATAATAATTTAATATATAGGGATCTCGATTTTGAATTATTGAATAAAAAAATTGAGGTCTGAACTTAAAAAATAGTTGGGAATGTTGGTTGACAATTAAAAGAATTCCGCTATAATGTAATGTTTGAGTTGGAAGTTTAGAAAGGCTTAATACAACTTCAGATTTGGATAAGTTTAGATTTTAGTTCCGAATAATCGAGACTAAAACCTGAATTTAACAATCAGGTAGTTCATTGATAATTAAATAGGGATAACAAATAAAAAAATAAAGTAGGTGAAAATATGAATGGAAATGAAGTAAAAGAAATCTATGACTTATTTGAAAGACAGATTCCTTTTTATGAGGAATTTAGAGATATTGGTAGAGATAATCTTGAGATCATAGTTGACGAGATTGTAGCTTTTATCAGGTTTCATCACATTAATGTTAAAAATGGTGAAATCGCAAAAGCTGTTGTTGGTATTTCAGGAGGAGTAGATTCTTCTGTTGTATTAGCACTGGTTAAAAGAGCTTTAGGTGCGGAAAATGTAATTGCAGTAAAGATGCCATATATTGGAATAAGTTCAAAGGAAAGTATATTTTATGCGAATTCTCTTGTTGAAAAATTTGGGATACAAGATGTTCGTGAGATATCAATAAATGAAGCTGCTGATGCAATTATTGGTGGTGTTGGGAGATCTGGAGATGATCTTACTTCATTTGTCAAAGGAAATACTATGGCAAGAATGAGAATGTCTATTCTCTATGCTATAGCTGGAGCAAGTGGTGGCAGAGTTATTGATACTTGCAACGTGACTGAAATCCGTATGGGTTATTATACTAAACATGGAGATGGTGCTAGTGATCATAATCCTGTAGGAAATCTGTATAAAACCTGGGTTTGGGATCTTGCAAAGTTTCTTGAAGTTCCTCAAAAGATCATTGACAGGGCTCCTTCTCCTGAATTAGAAGAAGGGCAAACTGATGAGGATGATATGAAGATCACTTATAGGGCCTTGGATCTGCTTTTATATCTTATGTATGACAAAGGTATAAGCAAACAAGACTTAATTAAGGATTATTATTTTCCAGAAGAGGTGATCGATATGGTTATCGGAAAAATAAGAGGAAGCGAACATAAGAGACATCTTGCACCTGTTTGCAAGATCGATCTGTAAAGAATATTGAATAAATTTATTTCCATGGAGGTGAATTAATGGCAATCCAAATACAATCAGCTTCATTTGTCATTGAAGATGTTGACTGCAATCAAGGATGTAAATTTTGCGTTGCAAGAATGACATTTTCTCCTAAAGTTAAAGAGTTTGATGAGGAGAAATATCTCAAAAAGATGAAGAGAGTATTGAAATATGTAAAAAGTGGTGGTGCTCAAACAGCAATTATTACCAGCAAAGGAGAAACTCTTCTTTCAAGCAAAAGCTATCTCTTGAAGGCCATTGGTCTTTTAGAGAAAGATTTTGGTCAGATCGATCTTCATACTAACGGCTCTTTGCTTACCAGAGAAATGGCCGAAAGTTTCTATGATGCTGGTCTTACTAATATAACGCTGTCCGTTCCAAGTTTGGATAAAGATAGTTTGGTAAGTATTACTGAAGGTTTTGTGGACTATAAAAACATTATCGCTTTTTGCAGAAATGTTGGTTTGGCGGTTCGTTTAAGCTGTGTCACAAATAAGCAAGGTGTCAAAGATCTTGATTCTATGCTTGAATATATAGAGAAGGCAAAGCTGATGGGAGCTCATCAAATTGTTTTTAGAGAACTATGGATTCCTGAAAATTCAAAGAAGAATAATCCAGAAGTTTATAAATGGAGTAAAGAAAATTTTGTCCCGCTTGGAAAATTTAGAGAATATGTAGAGTTACTCAATGAAGAAGGAAAGGCTCATTACATATTTACCCTTCCTTGGGGAGAAAAAGTCTATGACATAGAAGGAATGAATATTACTTGCGCAACCTGTACGACAAATTATTATAATTCAGGATCGTGCGGTGATGACAGTACAAATGTCAGCAACACTATAAAAAGCGTTGTACTCCTTCCAGATGGTCATTTATATTCCAGTTGGGAACTTGGAGGGTCAATGATCTTCTAGTATAGTATTGATCAAACCTGAGAACTTGTTCAAGTTTTCAGGGGGAAACATCTATTTTATCTTTTGAGGTGGCAAGAATGAGAATTGGGATTGTATATGACTCGCATAAAAAAGAAGCAAGAAAGCTTGCTTTAGAAGTTGATAACTGTTTGCGAGAAAAGGTTGAAGAAGTTTCTGTTTACGCTGAAGAGGTGTTTCTGGAATTGGATAACAGTATAGTAAGAACTTTCACAGAAGTAATCACTTTCGGTGGAGATGGACTTGTTCTGCATATAGCGAACAAAGTTGCTCCTTTTGGAATCGGAATGCTAAGAGTTAATTTTGGAGAAGTTGGCTTTTTAACCAACGTGGAATCAAATGAAGTGTTTCCTGAACTGAATAATTTTCTTGAGGGTAAATATAAAGAAGTTGAAAGAGTTCGAATGCAGGGAACAGTCAAGAGAGGTGTGGTCATTGATGAAATAAAAAAAGAAGTGACTGGAGGAAAAGTAAAATCAAGACTTGATTCTCTAAACGAACTTTATACCGGTGGCATAACAAGTACTGTTTTCTTGAGACTAATAGTTGTCGGAAAAGAATCTTTTGAGGTTACAACAAAAGGAGACGGAGCGATATTTTCTTCTCGGACGGGGTCAACAGGTTACAACCTTAATGCTGGAGGTCCAGTATTGCATACTGATTTGGTTTTTGCTGTTACAGCAAGTAATGGACTGTTTAGCTATAAGGCACCAATGCCTAATAGCAAACTTGTAAACGAGAATTCATTTGTTCTAGAGACTGGTTTTCTAGAGACTGGATTTAAAATACTTGTTCAAGTAACTAGGCAATGGAAAAAAAATATGCCTTATCTGATAGCGGATGCTGATTCGAAATTCAAGCTTTTGGAGGGTGATGTTGTTCTGATAGAGAGATCGCCACAAAGTACGATATTTCTAGAAAGAGAGAGGGAAGCAGAGAAATGGAAGATATTATGAATGATTGGAGGATATGATGAAAGATAGAATTATAGGACAAGGAAGTCATTTGAAGCTAGTAGAGATTAATTGGATTGATGACGAGGGAAATAAAAGAAAATGGGAAGCTGTTAAAAGAATGACTACTGGTACGGGTATTGTATCTGTTATGGCAATTACTGATGAAAGCGAAATCATTTTTGTTAGTCAGTATCGTCCTCCAGTTGGAGGAGAAGTGATTGAATTCCCAGCTGGTCTTTGTGATCAAAAAGGCGAAGCGTTGGAAGAAACAGCCCTGAGAGAATTGCAAGAGGAAACTGGATATCGGGCCAAAAAGATTGAAAAACTTTTTGCTGGTCCTGTTTCCGCTGGACTTTCTTTTGAGTTTCTAACTGTTTTTTGGGCCACAGATCTTGAATTTGTCGGCAAGAAAGATGGACGAGAAGAAAGAGGGATTACTGTTTATAAAATCCCATTTAAAGAAGCAGATGAATGGCTTCGTGGTATGGAAAAAAAAGGTATGCTTGTAGACGTCAAATTGTGGGCGCGTATAAGCTATATCAAAGATATTTTGAGTGTTGCAGATTAGTTTGTGGCGCTAAATTTTCAGGAGGATGATAGTAAGATGAAAAGAATAGGATTGGTAGTAGCAAGAATGCAACCATTACATCTCGGGCATATTTCTTTGATAGAAACAGCCATACGAGGGAACGATGAGATTGTGATTTGCATTGGATCTGCTCAAAAAGCTGAGCCTCTTCCTATAGAGGAACGGCGAGAGAGGATAGCTGAGAAACTTAATTCTCTTGGATATGACACAGGGCTATATAGAATCTTTGAATTGGATGATATTGAGTCTGACGAAGAATGGCCTTTGTATTTGAAGAATGGATGTGAAATCACGGACGGAACCGAAAACACTTTTTACACTTCGGACAGTCTGCCGGAAAGCTATCTGAAAGCAATGAGAGATCTTGGCTTTCGGATAAGAACTATTGAAAGAGGTTCGTTTGATTACGAAGCTTCTAACGGTATGGTTTATAAAGTATCTTCAGCAACGAAGATTAGGGAGATTTGTAAAAGGCTTGGTTTGAGAGTATAGGAACAGAATGTAGGAGGAATATATATGATGGATATAAATAATTGGGAATACGATGAACAAAAGACACGACCAGGCGATCCGTTGATTGCCGACAAGTATCATTTCACTCAAATAAAAACAATTTGGGCATTAGGATTTTCTGAAGTCAAAACAGTTCATGATTGTTTTGTCAGAAGAACTCCTTTTGGTAGCTATCTGCTGGTGAATGGAATTGAAAGAGTGATAAAGCATCTGCATAATTTTAGATTTACTGCTGAAGATATTGAAGCAATAAGTTTAATGGATCCGCTCAGTTTAACGCCAAAGTATGATGGATATCTTGACTATCTTGCAAATCTTCGATTTAAAGGAGATGTATGGGCCATTCCGGAGGGAAATTTAGCTTTTCCAAAAGAACCCATTTTGAGAGTTGAGGGCAATTGGGCTGAAACATGGATGGTTGAAAGTGCGATCTTGAAAGCGGTTGATGATGCTTCTTTGATTGCAACTTATGCGTCAAGGGTAAAAGAGGCGGCAGGTCGAGTTCCATCATTTGATTTTGGTTTAAGAAGATCAAAAGGTGACGGGGCTAATGTAAGTTCTGCAAGAGCTGCTTATGTCGGAGGGTTGGATGCGACCTCGAATGGTAGAGCTGCGAGCAATCTTAAAATTCCATGGGTAGGGACAACATCTCATGAAGGAATTGCTGGTTTGACGGCTTTATTGGGATCAGAAGTTGACGCTTTTGTGGCTATGATGACACATAACGAAGGAAATGACGTACTCATCGCAGACACTTTTAGCACAATGTCAGGAACTGAGAATATAAAAAGAGCGGCTAAGATTGTTGGCAGACCGGTAAAAGGGGTGCGAACCGACAGTGGCGACACAATTGGATATGCTTTTAAGATGAGGGAAAGTGATCCAAATAAAGAAGGTTTTGAAGGAATTATGCCTACTGGCGACTATACTTTTGAATTGATCCACGAGGCCATAAAAAGAGGAGCTCCGGTAACGGGATTTGCTGTTGGAGGAAAAATGGTTGCGCCATCAAATCCAACAACCGCGGGTTCTGTGTATAAGCTTGTCGCAATGAATATTGACGAAGAAATGGTTCCAGTCATCAAAATATCTGATGACGAAATCAAAACTCTTCTTCCTGATAGAAAAAATACCTGGCGAAAAGTAGATGGTGGACAGATCATTGGCGATGTCATCGCGTCTGATAATGAAGGGAAGCCAGACGGAGAGTATGAGCCAGTTTTGGTTCAGGTAATGAGGGGAGGTAACACTAGAAGAAGTAAGATACTCATTGAACCTAGAGATTTGCAGGACATTCAGGCATTCGCGCGGGAAAACATCGCGATGTTGCCGACAAAATATCGCCGAATAGAAAATCCTGTGCCATATCCGGTTAGGATCAGCGATAACCTGAAAGATCTACAGAGAAAGATAATTTCAGAGATTAAAGCAAAACAAGCTCAGATTGATGAGATTGTGATAATCCAATAAGGAGGAAGATGAAATGACCAGTAGGACAATGATAAGAGGTATAATACTTGTAGTAGACGATATAGATGGGTTTCTCAAAGAAGGAATTCTTGCCGATAAGAAGAACATGGTGGTTGTTCCAGAGACAAGAAAGCTCTTGAGAAGGAAAATTTCCGAAGGATGGGAAGTTATATTCCTATGCGATAGTCACAAAGAGGGAGATCCTGAGCTTCAAATATTTGAGGATCACTGCATGGCTGGGACAAAGGAAGCTAAGGTAGTTGATGAATTATTTGAGTTTGTCACTCCAGAGAACTATATTCCAAAGCCTGGTCATGATGGTTTTTATGGCACTAATCTGGAAGAAATCATTAAGCAGAAGAATCCAGAGAAGATAGTTGTTGTTGGTGTTTGTACGGATGTCTGTGTATTGTACACAATAATCGGTCTACGCAATATCAAATTGCCAAATCCTGATTGTCAAGTAATAGTTCCAAAAGATTGTGTTAGAGCGTTTGATGTAGCTAACACAGACGTGTGGTTTGCTCACATGAAAAATGTTTTGGATGTTCAGGTAGTTAAAAAACAGTAGGAAATATAAAAGAATAAAAATAAATTAATAAAGAAATTACAAAATAAGTAAAAGCTATCTGCAACGCAGATAGCTCTTTTTATTATCTAAAAACATGTTGATTCCATATTCCGTTGTGTTGGCTCCATACTCCATGTGGAGCCTTTTGTGATTTAGAAAAAATTATTTGTTTTGTGTATTATATAGTACTACTATTCTAAACTTTTCTGTCATCCTGAATTTATTTCAGGATCTTTTAATTACTACAATTAGCTTGTGATTTGTAGGTTAACTTAACATAAAATACAATAGATTCTGAACTAAATTCAGAATGACATCTATTGTGCAGTTGTTATTCCTGAGCTAAATTTAGGACAGACCTTGAACCAAATTCAGACAAACTGGTGAATTTAGAATAATATCACTATACAACTCCCCACAAAATTGTTATTCCCATACCAAGCATAATTAACCCAGCAATCAGGTGTAAGAATTTTATTTTACTGCTTCTTAATTTTTCCAGTTTTTTAGGATCTAAGCCCTTGTAAACTCCTATAGTAATTAAGACCATTGGGGAAATAAAGATTAGATTGTAAAGTAAGAGCATCCAAAGGGCGGTGCTGAAAGTAGCAGTGTTGCCGAGCATTCCCATAACAACAATATACGGACCAGAGGTACATGGGAGCAAAAATAAACTTACCAAAAATCCAACAAAGAACGCGCCGATTGGTGAAGTGACAGACCTGATCAATTTTTTCATTCTTGGTCTCCAGCTCAGTGGCACTTCCATAACAAAGCCTTTGCCATACCAGAAGTAATCTTTCAAATTGAACAGTCCGACTAAAATCGACAAAACACCGATAATTTTCATAAAAGTGCTAGAAAGTCCAGCACTGGCAACGGCGCCATATAGTCCCAGTCCTATCAAATAATAAGAAATGAACATTGAAAGAGAAAAAGCCAAACCTGCTTGGAGCGATTTTTTACGATCGCTGTTAATTAAAATAGTAGTTAGCAGGAGGATCAAAACGGCAAATTCGCAAGGATTAATGGCGTCTACCAAAGCACCACTAATGACCATCGGAATAGTCAAGTCAGTTTGATCTAGCGGAAGGTTATTATTAGAACTATTATTTGCGTTACCCGTGTATTCTTCAAAAAAGTTTATAATCGGTGCGTCGCCCATTAAGCATTGTCCTTCAAAATAAAGCATTGGAACTCCGCGTTCGTCTATAAGAATGCCTTTATCTTGGCAAATTTCATTAAATCTCTGAGCGTTTTCAGTATCGCCAGTATTTTTCTTTTCAATATTATATTGTTCTAAGATATTGTTTTTTTGAAAATATGCATCTACTTTATAGCAATGAGCGCATCCTGTGCTAAAAAATAAATAATTTTGAGATGAAGCTGACGCTATGTTATCAACTTGTTTAGCGCCAACTATTAAAAATGTCACTAGGGCAAAAAGTAAAATAACAATCTTTTTCATTTTTTTATTTTAAAAATTACTAATTCTAATATTGAATGCTTAATACTTAATTATTTTAAACTAATCAACTGATTTTGGCAAACAGGTACCCAAATATGCGATTTTGCTTGTTTTATAATATTGTGAATATGTGTTATAATATAAATATTATTTTTAACCTTTTATTATTATGAAATTTTTCTCCAGAATGTTTTTTATGGCATTATTATTTTTTTCTTTTGCATTATTTTCAACAAATAATAATGCTAGCGCGGCAACCGTTTATGTGAATAGCAGTGCTGGAAATGATACTTCTGGTGATGGGTCATCTGGCAGTCCATATAAAACTTTTCATAAAGGATATACCTTAGCAAACGCTAGTGATGTTCTAGACCTAACAGGAACTTTCACATGGACAGATGCGGATGAGACTGGGGATGTTTCAATCTCTGGATATACTATTGCGAAAAGTTTAACTATCCAAGGGCAGGGAACGGACAGTACAATAGTTCAAGCGAATGCTATTTCTAATACATCCGATAGAGGTGTTTTTTATATTTCTGCTACGGTAATTATAAAAAATTTAACAATTAGGAATGGCGTGGTAACTTCTGAAAGTTACGGTGGTGGAATAACAAATTCTGGAACATTAACATTGGATTCGGTTCGGGTGACTGCCAACAGGGCTAATTTTGATAGTTCTACTTACTGGGGTGCTGGCGGAGTTTATACAAGGGAAGGTCATAATTTAACTATTACTAATAGCGTAATTGATCATAATATTTTTGATGGTAAGGCTTATGGAAGTGGTGGAGTATATTCAACTCAAAGCGTATCAACTTCCGTTACCGGGTCAACTTTTAATGATAATCAGGGTTTAAGCAACGATCCTTCTTCTTATCCTTTTAGTTATTCTAAGCCGTCAGGAGGTTTTGGTTCTTTTCGTTTTTGTAATGTTAAAATAACCAATTCCACTTTTTTTAGTAATTCTAGTAATTCATATGGTGGCGCAATTCAAATTTATTATAGTAGCTATTTTATAATAACTAATTCCACTATTGTTAATAATTCGGCTAGTTTGGGTGCTGGTGGTATTTCATATCGGTCTGAAACAGATGGATATAACTTAGCTTTGAAAAATACTATTTTAGCTAATAATACTGTTAACAGTTCTCCTAATGATTTTTATGCCTATGACTCTGCTTCCTCTGGTCGTATTATAGATAATGGTTATAATGTTGTTGAATATAGTACTAATAAAATTTGGAGTGGGACAGGTAATATTATTGGTGATCAGGCTACTTTGAATATTAGTAGCAGTTTGGCTGATAATAGTTCTTCTTATTATCCTGATACATTGGCACTTTTGTCTGGTAGTGTGGCTATTAATTCAGGTGACCCTGCTAATACGGCTAATGATGAAGGAAGTAGTTCTGTGGCAATTCCAATTACTGACCAGAGAAGTGCTGGAAGAATCAGTACAACTGATATTGGTGCGTATGAATATGGCAGTACAACTAATCCGATAATCAGTGTTTTGTCGCCAGCTGATAATGCTACTGCCGTGGCTTTTGATACTAATTTAGTTATTACTTTCAACGAAGCTGTTGATGTTGAAACTGGAAATATTGTCATTAAGAAAACCTTAGATAATTCTATTGTTGAAACGATAGGTGTTACTTCTGGGCAAGTAACGGGAACCGGTACAATAACAATTACTATAAATCCAACTTTAAGCTTTGAAAGTGGGACAGATTATTACATTCAAATAGACGCGACTGCTTTTGACAATACGACTAGCAACAGTTATGCTGGAATTTCAGATTCTACAACTTGGAATTTTACAACAGCTGACACAGTTAATCCAACTGTTTCAACTTTGTCTCCAGTAGACGGAGCAACTGGAACTGTTGTTGGAGCAAATTTAGTTATTACTTTTGATGAGAATGTTGACGCTGAGGCTGGCAATATTATATTGTATAAAAGTGACAATACTTTAATTCAACAATTTGATGTTACTTCGGATATTTCTGGTTCTGGTACAACTACAATTACTATGAATCCTATCGCTGATTTTGATGAGCAAACTTCATATTATGTTAAAATAGACGCAACTGCTTTTGATGATACTGCTGGTAATAGCTATTCGGGGATTTCCGATACTACGACTTGGAATTTTACGACAGGAGATTTTACTGGACCGACGATGACAATCACAGCATCAGAAGGGGTTGATGGTTTTTCTTCAAATGATGCTACTTTGTCGCTAACATTTACTAGCAGTGAGGTGACAATAAATTTTGCCTCCAGTGATATCTCAGTTTCAAATGGCGCTATCAGCAATTTTGCTACTACGTCTAGCACTGTTTATACTGCGACATTTACACCGACAGTTGATGGACCAGCAACAATTGATGTAGCTGGCGCTACTTTTACCGATGCGGCAACTAATGATAATTTTGCAGCTAGTCAGTTTAATTGGACTTATGATGGAACTGCTCCAACAGTAATATTTGATCCTCTTGATGGAGCAACTGGTGTTGCAGTAAGTTCAAATATTACAATTACCTTTAATGAAGCAGTACGTCTTATTGATGATTTAGCTATCGATAATGCTAATGTTGACGTGCTTATTACGCTTAAAGATACTAATGCTAGTGGTGCGGATATTGCTTTTGATGCTACAATTGACGGAGCAAAACTTGTTATTACGATCGATCCAACAAGCAATTTTACAAGTGAACAGGTTATTTATGTGGTAATAGGTACAACAGTGGAGGATGCGTTTGATAATACTATTTTAGCTTCAAACGTAACATTTACTGTTGGTGATACTGCTGCGCCAATAATTTCTGCAACCTTTCCTTCTGGAGAACAAGTTGCGGGAACTACAAGTGTGACTATGTCGTTGAGTACAAATGAATCGGCTACTTGTAAACATTCAGGAACTCAGGGCGTGGCGTTTGCATCAATGACAGCTTTTACCACAACGGGAGGAACTAATCATTCTGTGACTGTTTCAGGTCTAAGTGATGGAAATAGTTATAGCTATTATGCGAAGTGCCAAGATTCATCAAGCAATGAAAGCACTGAGTCTGCAATTTATTTTTCTGTGGCGAATAGCAGTGGTAGTGCTTCTGTATCATTGCCAGGAGCAGTTGGTCGTGGTCAAGTTGATGCAAATATTAATATGGGGCAGTCAAAGAATATTGGTGCGGTAAGTTCAAATGGTGTAAATGTTTTGGGATATATAAATTCACGAGCTAAATTTTCTACTGCTGTTAGTAATTATAATAATTGGATAGCGCAAGATCATACTTTTGAAATAATTAGTTTTGATTTATTTACAAATATAATAACAATCAGAGTTTCTTCTGAGCTGAAAATAGTTATTTTGAGTTTAAATGAAGTAGCAAAAGTAGATCTAGATGATGATAGTGTTTTTGATATTGAGATAAAATTTGAAGATATCTATATTAATAGAGCTGAACTAACGATTATTTCCTTATTTGAATCTTGGGAAGAAGAAGATGATGATATGTCAAATATGTCTTATGAGAACAACTTGATCAAATATAGTAATTCTCCTAAAATTTATCTTGTGGAAAGTAATTTGAAAAGGTGGATTGTTAGTGAAAGTGCTTTTATTTACCATAAATATGAATGGAATAGTGTTTTAAATGTAGGAAATGAAATAATTTTTGCAGATGGTGATGATGTTACCAAAAATATTACAAAAACAGAAGCCTGTATTTTTATAAGAGATTTGAAGATTAATATGACAGGAGAAGATGTTAAAGAATTACAAAAGTATTTGAATAGTAATGGTTTTATTGTATCTGAAGTAGGTTATGGTTCAATAGGAAATGAAACAGAATATTTTGGTTCAGCCACACATAAAGCATTAGTTCGTTTTCAGCAAGCAAAGAATTTGCCTGCGTATGGTTTCTTTGGACCAATGACAAGAGCTTTGGTGAATTAGTGTTATTTTATATTATTACAATATATTTTGATATTATTTAGAATTATAGAGAATTATTATGCGATTTATTTTTTCTTATTTGAAAAATAATAAGATTTTTTTGTTTAATGTGCAATCATTAGTTTGATATGCTATAATGTTAAATAATAATATTTTTCGACCTTGTGGAGAAATTTATTGCGCATGGTTTTCTATAAAGTTGAACAATATTGTTAAATAATAATATTTTTCAAGCGGAGTGATAGCGTATTTGAGACAGTTCATTGCGCATGGTTCTCCATAAAGTCGAACAATATTAAAATGTACTAATTAATTTTTAATCATAATATTTCAAAAAAATGAATAAAAAAATGAATCAAAGCAAGAGAGGAATTTTGATGTTTGCATCAATGGTCTTGTCAATTAGTTTGATGAGTGGAGTGCAAGTTATCAAAGCAACAGCTTTGGTAGACGGAGAATTAAAAGCTACAGACGGTATTGTATTAAGCGATACTGACACAAATGGTAAAATCGACAAGGTACAAATTTCAATTAATTATGCAGTTGCTACTGCTGATACAATTGATCATGTAACTGATGAAAGCGCGACAATTGGAAAATTTACAATTGTTGATACAGGAACTGCAGCTTCTGTTGAGATTCTCTCTATGGAGTTTGTAAGTGGTGATGGTACAGTTGCAGTCTTTAAACTAGATTTAAATGAAGATAACGTGAGCGAGGATATATCTGCAACAGCTTTAGACGTTACTTATGACGGAAGCGGTTCTGATCTAAAAATTACAAGCGGTACTGTTGCTGGATCAGATTTTGAATCAGTTGTTGTAGTGTCTTTTAGTAATGTTACGGAAGATGACGAAGACGAAGACATAGATCTTCCAGATTGTGCAGTTAAAAAACAAAAACAACCAAATTCTAATTCTGGAGTAACTCTTTATAGAGTGAGTGATGATCCTAGAGTTTATATTGTTAAGGATAATAAAAGACGTTGGGTAAAAACTGCGAGAGAATTTGAGAGAAACGGTTATAATTGGGATGAGATTCAAGAAATATCTGCTGAACTTTTGGAAGAATTTCCTGAAGCAGAAGCTCTTATGACAGAACTTCTAAGGGCAGTAGATAGTCATAAAGTATATATAATTGAAAACGGAAAGAGACGTTGGATAAAAACTGCGAGAGAGTTTAACGCTACTGGATATAAATGGAAAGATATTAAGGATGTTTCTCCAGAAGTTCTAGCTTCTTATCAAAATGAAGTTTCATCTGGACTTTTAAGAGCAACAGGCAGTCATAAGGTATACAAGATTGAAAATGGAAAAAAACGTTGGATAAAGACTGCAGGAGAATTTAATGCTGCTGGACATAGATGGGAAGATGTTGAAAATGTAGACTCCGAAACTCTAGATGGTTATTCTGATTTAGAATAATCACTGAAAAAAGAAATAGATAATATGTCATTTAAACCCCTGAATAATCTTCGGGGTTTAATTTACTTTTGAAATAAAATCTATGTTTGGATTGTATTAAATATAAAGGTATAATATAGATATGAAATCAATGGATCTATCAGACGAACAACTTGTTGAGATAATAAGAAAAGATGATCAAGAGCTATATGGCGAAATTATTAAACGCTATAATCAAAAATTATCTCATTATCTTCGTAAATTTATTTATGATCAAGATGAACTTGAAGATGTTCTCCAGGTTGTTTTTATCAAGGTATATAAAAATCTTTATGGATTTAATATTAATAAGAAGTTTTCTTCTTGGATATATAGAATTGCGCATAACGAAGCTTTGAACCATTTGAGGAAATATTCCAAAGAGAGAATTTCCTTAGATGAAGTTGAATATAGAATAATTGATGAAAAAATTGATGTTGGTGGTGATGTTGATAAAAAGATATTAAAGAAGAATGTAGAAAAATTATTGAAAAAAATTCGTCCAAAATATCAAGAGCCATTAATTTTGTTTTATTTCGAACAAAAGTCTTATGAAGAAATTAGTGATATTCTGAGAATTCCAACAAGTACAGTAGGAACGCTTATCTCAAGAGGGAAAAAAATGCTTAAAGAAGAATTAAAAGAAGAAGAAATATATGGAAAATAAAAATCCTCAAAAATTAGAAAACAAGATAATGTCCGAGATTAAAAGCGGAAAAGTTAAACTTCGTTCAAAATATCTTTTTCTTGCAGAAAAATTGGGACTAGAAAGCGCTTTTGTGTTAAGTGTTATTTTATCTATTTTGTTTTTTAATTTGTTTCTATTCTATCTAAAAGCAACAGATAATCTTAAATATCTAAGCTTTGGTGCTAGCGGGATCACAGCTTTTCTTGAATCTTTTCCATATCTCTTAATTATTGGTTTTATCGTTTTCTTGTTTTTAGCAGGATATTTAATGACGAAAGCAGATTTTTCCTATAAGAAGCCTTTTAAATATTTTGCAATAAGCTTAATTGTAATTATTATATTTGCAGGATCTACTCTTGCTTATACAGATGTGTCTGAGAAAATTGAACAGCAAGCTTTTAGTGAAAATCTATCAGGAACTATTTTAAAACCATTTTTAAATTGTGGAATTGGTCTGCGCAAAAATGGATTATCTGGAAAAGTATTTGAAGTTAGTGATGATTATATTATTATTGAAATTCCAAGCGGTTTACAAAAGGTTGATGTGCAGAATTTGGAATCTGAAGAGAAACTTAAATTAGATAAGGATAAATTTATCATTGCAATTGGAGAAAGAGGGGACGATGTTTTCATAGCGAGCAAGATTCGAATTGTTGATCAAGACAGTATGCCAATGATCAGGCGTGGAATTAATAGAAGCGCTCATTATGATCAAACGAATCCATATTTAAAACGAAATAGATTTTTAATTCAGGACGAAGATATGAAAAAATGTATGAATGAATGTCTTGACCTTAGTGAACGTCGCAGAAAATGTTTTGATAGTTGTAACGTGGAATAACAATCTTTCAATATTATTTGAGATTATGAAGAACTATGCGTGATTAAATAGAACTAAATTAAATATTTAAAACCTCTTTGGATGTAAAGAGGTTTTATTTTGAAATAAAATAGTATTGAAGATTGTACTATAATTAGAAGGGGTCAAACAAGCAAAGGGCTAATCAAGAGGACAATATGCTTTAGTTTGACCCTTACTCTTAGCCCTATACTATAAAATGAAATAAATTTTACCTTTGAATTGTAATAATTATAGAAAATGTCAAACGGCGTCCATTATCCTCTTTAATATGGAAAAGCCAATTAGGCAAAAAAATCGATAGATGCTAATGAATTTGAATATTTGCAAGCAGGAACTCAGTTCTGGGTACCCAGAACTGAGTTCCTAAATATGTGAAGTTCAATTCATTAAAGAAATAATCATTAAATTAAAATTATGAATAAAACTTTTTTAACTCTTTCTTTACTGTTGATAGGTGTTGCAGGTTTAGGATTTAGTTCTGTTTATGCCTATCAGGGAGATCCAAATATTAAGAGTCCAGAATATACTTCTGAAAGACATGAAGTAATGAAAGAAGCATTTGAAAATAAAGATTATGATGCCTGGGAAAAAGCGAAAGGCGATAATCACAAAGGTCGTATGATGGAGGTAATTAACAGTGATGAGAATTTTGCTAAGTTTATTCAGATTAGAGAATTACGTTTGGCTGGTGATATAGAAGGAGCAAGTGTTCTTCGCTCTGAACTTGGATTAGGACTTGGTCAGGGACAAGATAAGAACAGCGAAATGAAAAGAGGAGGACAAGGAAACCAAGGTGGACAAAAACAAGGAATGAGAGAAAATATGCAAAGAGGTCAAAATTCTGGTGGAAAGTTTATTGATGCTAATGGCGATGGACAGTGTGATAACATGAATTAACAGTTAATATAAATAAAAGAAGTATCTATTCTGGATACTTCTTTTGTTAATCATATTGAACTCATAGCAAGTAATAATAATCTTTTCAACTCAAGGACAGTCCTTAACTCGTTGGGAACTTATTGATATTTAATATTTAATTTAATATTAATTTAATATTACTCTTGCCATAAATAAAATTTTATTATAGAATAGTATTATTGAAAAAATAAATATTAGTAAAATGATAAAAGTTGAAAATCTTGTGAAAAAATATGGAGAACTTGTTGCCTTAGATGGAGTTTCTTTTGAATTGAAGGAAGGTGAGATTGTTGGTATTCTTGGACCAAATGGAGCTGGAAAAACAACACTTCTTAGAATACTGGTTGCTTTTTTGCAAGCTGATTCTGGCAAAGTTGAAATTGATGGGCTTGATATAAATCAACCGTTATTAGAGCAAAAGGTCAAAGGGAAAATCGGTTATCTTCCAGAAAGTGCTCCTTTATATGATGATATGACCGTTTCTGAATATTTGATCTTTGTCGGTAAAATGCAGGGAATCGGGTCAGATGACATTTATGAAAAGCTTGCTGAAGTGGTTGAAAAATGCGGATTAAAAGAAAAGAAAAACGCGGAGATATCAACTCTATCAAAAGGATATAGGCAGAGAGTCGGAATCGCGCAAGCTCTTATTCATAATCCAAAAATTGTGATTCTGGATGAGCCAACAACAGGATTGGATCCAAATCAAAGAATTCAGATCAGAGATCTTATAAAAGAAATAGGAAGATCAAAAACCGTGATTTTGTCTAGCCATGTTCTTTCTGAAGTTCAGTCTACTTGCTCGCGTGTTATTATTATTAATAAAGGAAAAATTGTGGCCGATGGAACGCCTGAAGAACTTGAAAATAAAGGTGGTAAAAACAAAGCTACTATTCATATTGAAGTTGAAGAAATTAGAGGAAATTTGCTACCGCGTCTTGAAGCTATTGAAGGTGTTCATAATATGGAAGTTATTGAAAGTAAAATTATCATTATCTCTGATGCAGAAAATGACATTAGAAAAGATATTGCCAGAATTATTATTGAAGAAGATCACGGACTTTTAGAACTTGTCAGAAAACAAATTGATCTAGAAGATGTGTTTATAGATCTGACGAAGGAGTAGGTCATGAATATTTGATATTGTCATTCTGAACTCGGTTCAGAATCTATCATCTCTTACATTTAAGCAAATCTATAAATCACAAAATTTTTGAACAAGTTGAAAACACAATAATCTTTTAATATTTTTCGACCTTGTGGAGAAATTTATTGCGTGGAGTTCTCCATAAAGTCGAACAATATTATTGTGTTTAACTGAAAAAGAGAGTATAGGGTTAATAGCACAAATTAAAACCTAAAATACAAAAGATTCTGAACTAAGCTTGTCCTTAGCTTGCCGAATGGATTCAGGACAAACTGCTGTGCAGTTTATAATTTAAATATAAAACCCCAATGAATAAAACTTTAATTATCGCAAAAAAAGAACTGAATTCATATTTCAATTCTCCTCTCGGATATATAGTTATTTCCGTGTTTCTTGTAATTTCTGGATGGCTTTTTATCCAGACATTTTTTATAGTTGGACAAGCAACACTCCGATCTTTTTTTAATCTTTTGCCGATTTTGTTTATGTTTATTATTCCAGCTATCACGATGTCTTCTTGGGCTGAAGAAAAAAGAAGTGGGACTGTTGAAGTTTTGATGAGTTTTCCTGTATCTTCTCTAAAAGTGGTTTTGGCAAAGTTTCTTTCAAGTTTTGTGTTTCTTTTGATAATGCTTATTTTAACATTGGCAATTTCAATAATGGTTTCTAATGTGGGTTCTCCAGATGGAGGAATTATTATTGCAGGTTATATTGGAGCGATCTTTCTAGGTTCTGCTTATATTGCTATCGGGCTTTGGATATCTTCAATAACAAAAAATCAGATCATTTCTTTTCTTGTTACTGTCTCAATTATATTTATATTTTATATGATAGGGAATTCTCTTATTCTTGATACAATGCCGAGTAGTGTAGCAGCAGTTGGAAACTTTTTAAGTTTTTCGACTCATTTTGATTCAATTCTGCGAGGAGTAATTTCGCTTTCTGATATTTTATATTATATTTCTGTTATTGCATTCTTTCTATTTTTAAATGCGAGAACTATAGGAATGAGAAAGTGGAAGTGAAGTTAGCTTTTTAGGATTTAGCTTCTTAGATTGTAGGCTCTAAGTAAATTGTTGAGATTTTAATTGTCGGATAGATAAAAACAAAAGGTTCAAGTCAGAGACATTGAACTAACAGAAATTTTAACAATTCTGTTATAAATTGTTGGTTCAATAATCTTTTAATATTTTTCGACCTTGTGGAGAAATTTATTGCGTAAAGTTCTCCATAAAGTCGAATAATATTATTGTTTCCAGATTTCTCAATCGCTAAAATGAAACTTATGTCAACCCCAATAAATAAAAAGATTCTAAACTCTGGAATAAGCTCAGTCTTGATTTTCTTAGCATTTCTAATCGCTATTAATTTTTTGGCATCGCAAAATCCTGTGTATTTCGATCTGACAGAAGAAAAGATATATACGACATCAGATGCGTCAAAAGATATTCTGAAAAACTTAGAAAGTGAAGTTAATGTTAATTTTTATATTTCCAAAGATCTTCCACAAAGTGTGACTAGTACAAAAATGCAACTTGTTGATCTTATGAATCAGTATCAGGATGTTACTGGATCAAAATTAAAAGTTTTTTATAATGAGCCAGAAAATACTCCTGAAAAAGTGCAGGAACTTGCGGAGATTGGTATTCCTCAGATTCAATTTAATGTGATTGAAAAAGATAAATATGAAGTAAGACAGGGATTTTTTGGAGTGGAAATAACTTCAGAGATCAATGGAGAAATAAAAAGAGAAGCAATTCCAGTTATTCAGTCTATTGATAGTTGGGAATATGATTTTATTTCTGCTGTTTATTCAATTTCAAGAGAGAATGAAGAAACCGTTGCTTTCTTGAAGGGACATTTTGAAAGAAATATTCAACTTCAGGATTTGCAAAAATCTTACAAAATCGTGGATGTTGAGATAGAAACTGAAGAAGAGAATAAAGGGTTTTTTATCTCAGACGGTAAAGCAGAAGAAACAAGTGAGATAGAAAATGAAAAAGAATTTGTATATCCTGTGACTTTGATTATTATCGGTCCAGTAGAAAAAATATCAACTGAAGAGATTGCGATTATTGATGAATTTATTTCTAATGGAGGAAATGTTATTGTTGCATCTGAAAGTGTTGCTCCTGATCTTCAACAAAATTTAAGTCCAATTCCTATTGAAAATAATATAAACGAACTTACAGAAAAATATGGCATTAAGATCAATTCTGATTTGATCTATGATAGATCCAATTCTAATATAACTTATCAGCAAGGGTTTTTCTCTGTTAGCAAGGCATATCCTTTTTGGGTGAAAGCTTTACAGGACAATTTTCAAGAACATCCTTCTCTTTCTGGTATTCAGTCAGTTGTATTTCCATGGGCCTCTTCCTTATCTATTTCTGATAATGAAGAATATTGCGTAAAATCAATGATAAGCTCAACAAATCAGGCAAAGGGTATGTCAGATAATTATGATCTATTACCTGATAGTACGTTTTCTTTCTCTGGAGGATCTAAGAAGACAATTGTTGCTTTTGCTGAGCCAAAAGATGAAAATTCAAATAAAGGAACATTGTTTGTTATTGGTGATTCAGACTTTATATCTCCTGAATTTTTGAAACAGGCTTCTAACAATGAAACATTTTTTATGAATCTTGTTGACTCTGTTTCAAATTCAGTAAATTTGGCGTCAATTCGATCTAAAAATATTATTGACAGACCATTGAAAGAACTCGAAGAGTCTGAAAAGAACTATTGGAAGTTTATCTCGATCTTTGGTGCTGCTATTCTAATCAATATTTATGGAATACTTAGAATCACTAAAAGGAAGAAAATAAATAAATAAAATTATATTGTTATATTGTCAATTTTGAATCGTTGGCTCTATGTGGCGATTCCCCTCTTGCATGCCCGCCTTGGGAGGGAGAGGGTTGGGGGTGTGTTAATGTGAATTGAGGAAAAACAGTTATTATACAAAAGTGGGTTTATAACCCGCTGTTTTTGTTTTGAAATTTCTGTTATCGTATTTTTCTTATTTTTAAATGTAAGAGTTGTTAGTATGAAAAGTTGGTAGCAATTGTTTTTTAAACAAAAAAAGAAGGCGAATCAAGTTACAACTTTTGCTGAAACTGATGCCTCATATTGTTATCTTCTACTATTCTCCTGGAATATCAAAGATTATTTCGTTACTCATTTCCATAACAGGGTTATAAACTCCTTTGAGAATATTCCCATTATGATCGACTAACTTTTCTTTGATAAGCACTTCTTGTGCTTCTTTTGAAATTTTATAGCTGTTGTTTAAACATTTTACAACAAGCTCAGAAAATATTCCGAAAGTAAGTCTGCCCCTTCTGATAGCAACTTCTATCATCATAGTTCCTATCGTATCTCGTCCAGATAATTTCTTTTTCATTTGTCTTATCTCCATATAATCTAACTATTTATCTTATCATAAGACGAAACTTATGTCAATTCCAATAATCAAAATTGTCAGCCCCAAATGATAATGTCATAGTAGTCCCTAATAGAAATGTCATACCTAGATATTTTGTGCCATAATTGATTTGTTAACTAATTTACAAATCAAACATGATACAAAAAGAAAAGGAACTAATAGTTATGACTCAAAAAGAATTATTAAGATATGATGTTATCAAGAAGCTAATAGAACAAAAAATTAATGGAACAGAAGCTTCAATTCAAATGAATTTATCAATCAGACAAACAAAGAGACTAAAAGTAAGAGTTAAGAAATATGGAATAAAAGGAATAATTCATTGTAATAGGAATAAAGAAAGTAATAGAAAAATTAAAGCTAAAACTGTTAAAAAGATAAAAAAACATCTTAAAGAGAAATATTATGATTTCGGTCCTACTTTTGCTAAGGAAAAGTTAGAAGAGCTTCATAATATAGAAATAGGAGTAGAAACATTAAGACAACTGATGATCGTAGAAGGATTATGGAAAGCAAAACCAAAAAGAAAGAACGTTCAGCATAAGTCTTGGCGAGCTAGAAAAGAATATTTCGGTGAAATGGAACAGTTTGACGGATCATATCATATTTGGTTTGGAAAAAAAGAATCTTGTTTGCTTTTAGCAATTGATGATGCCACGGGAAGAATAACTTATGCTAAATTTGATTACAACGAAAGTACAATAGCAGTTTTTAGATTCTGGCTAGAATATTTTAAAAAGAATGGTTTGCCAATTTCAATCTATCTTGATAAATTCAGTACCTACAAGATAAATCATCCTAATGCGGTTGATAATAAGGATCTAATGACTCAATTTCAAAGAGCGATGAATCAAGTCAGTATTAAGCCTATCACAGCTCACAGTCCAGAAGCTAAAGGAAGAGTCGAAAGAATGTTCGCAACCTTGCAGGACAGATTATTAAAAGAATTAAGACTAGCTGGAGTAAAAACAATTTCTGAAGCTAATAAGTTTTTACAAGAATATATTCCAAAATTTAATGCTAAGTTTGAGGTTATACCAGCAAAAAACAAGGATATACATAAAGAAATAAATCAAAGATTAGAAGAAAAACTTCCTCAGATCTTTTCTGTTCAGAATGAAAGAAAAGTACATAATGATTATACAGTGATGTTTGAAACTCAATACTTTCAGCTAGAACAAGAACAGCCGATAACAGTTTATAAGAAAGATTCTGTAATTATTGAAAAACATTTAGACGGTGTTATTAAAATCAATCTAAAAGAACATTATTTGAATTACAGAGTATTACCATCACGACCTCAAAAGCAAATTAATATTAAATTACCAGCTCTAACTAAAAGAAAACAATCTGACTGGAAACCACCAATTAATCATCCATGGAGAAGAAACTTATGCTTTTCTGATAATTTAAAAGTTAAAAAGATAAAAACTTAATTAATCTAAATTAGCGAAGTATGACATTTCTACTTTGGAGAAAGGTATGACATTTCTACTTGGGGTTGACATTCCAATAATCAAAATTCCAATAATCAAAAAAGAGACGAAGCAGTGTTTTGTGCGTGTTGAGTGTAGAGACGTAGCACTGCTACGTCTCCACGGCGTTGAAAAAAAGGTAGGGTAAAGGACTCGACAACTATTGAAAATTATGAGATAATACACAGTCTAATTCAAAGATATGCTCTTTGACAATTACAAATTAGTAAGAATATTTTAAGGGATAGGTGATAAGAATGAACAGTATGAAATTAATGATGTTGTTATTTGCAATAAGTATGCTTATTCCGTTTGCATCAGCAAACGACAGTCCTTATGCGAATATCAATAAAGTAGGATCCGCAGAAATTATTGATTCTGTGGTCATAAATGTTTGCGAGGAGTTGGTCTTATCTGGAAGACGTTCCTCTGATCCTGATGGCAGTGTAGAAGAGTATCACTGGTATGACGGAGATAAATTGTTATCAGAAGAGGTGACTCTTATTTTAGAGATCACAGATACTTCCACTAAGAGTATTAAATTAGTGGTAACTGACAATAAGGGAAAGACTGATGAGACAATAGTAAAAGTCTATTCCCATTTAACTCCAGATCCAAAAATTAGCCTGAGTAATCCCAATGGGGTTCTTTACCAGACAGACGAATTTATGGTAATTGCCATAGTTCCAAAAAATGGTAATGAATTTCAAAAATTAGATTTGAAATGGGATTATGATGAAGAGATTGTAAAGAAAGTTAAGGAGAATAAGAGAATCCGTAAGGACGGAGAGGAATATCAGTTGACATTCAAGGCATTAAAACCAGGAAATACTAAAATTAGTTTTTCTGGAACAAACCTTTGCGGTGAAACTGCAGAGGAGGAAGTTAATGTTAAAATCTCGTCTTCTAAATCTCCCAAGATAGAGGAGATAATAATTCCAGAGGGAATTAGAGAAGAAGAAAGATTTGAAATTTCAGCTGAAGTTTCAGATTGTAACGGATGTCAATATCTTTTTGAGGTATTCAATTCGGAATATCCAGGATCAGAAGCAATTTCTACTTCTGAAACTGAAAAGATATGCCTGACATTAGATTACGGTCTCTATCATGTCAATCTGACTGTTAAGAACAAGGAAGGTATTTCAGCTTTTAAGTGGGATACTTTTGAAGTTCCTAATACGAAGAATGATAAACCTGTCGCAGATGCATCAAAAACTGCAAAGTATGCGGTGATTGACACTGCTTTTACTCTTGATGCATCAAAATCTCGTGACGATGGTAAGATTAGCTATTGTCAGTTCTTTTTGTTGAATACAAACATAAATAAATATGAACAGATCTATGAAGGTAATAGTTTGATCTGCGAGTATAGCTTCACAAGAAGCGGACTACAGAAGCTTTTCGTGCTAGTCAGAGATGACGCTTTTCCATCTCTTGAAAGTAAACCTTATCCTTTTCAGGTCATAGTTGTGGACTCTGAAAAGCAGAAGAAGAAAGTAGTTAAAACAGAAGAAGTCAAGAAACAACCAAAAGTAGTAATTCCCTATCAACCTCCGAGTGAAGAGGAGTTGAAGGATAGGAGAAATAAAGAATTGGCAAGAATATATTTGCCAGGATTTGAATTTCCATTAACTTTTCTTGTTATAATAATCATAGCAAGAAAGAGTCGCAGAGATCTATAACTATATAATTATAGATCCGAGCGGCTATTTTTTTGCTATAGTTGTATTTATTTTGACAAAAAATTTCTTTATGTTAATATCAACCCAAGTTCTTTAATAATTTATCGTGGTATTGCAAAACAAAATAAAATAAAATAAAGAATATAAAGACAAAGGTTGGTGAAATTATGACATTGGAAGTTGAATATGATGGAACTGAGAATGAAATATCTATAACTATAGATTATTTTGAAAGTGAAATTACAATAAATAAGAACAGTAGTAATGGAGATAAACCTGAGATTTACACGTTTGAAATAGACAATATTGTCAATATTAAAACAATTGGTGCGGATCATAATTTTCATTTTAGGGTTGAATCTAATGGAAATTCTGATGATAGTTTAAGAGACAGTGTTGAGGAAACTGAAGAAGAAACTGTCAGTGATGATGTTTCGGCAGAAGCTGAATCAGAAACTATCGGTGATGGTACTTCGGCAGAAGTTGAATCAGAGATTATTAGTAATGATGTTCCGATAGAAGCTGAAATAGAGATCGTTCAAGATAGTGATCCAGTTGATAATCAGACATCTGATGATGGCGTTGAAGCTATAGAAACCGATCCTAATTCTGAATCTGATCAGCCTTCGGTTGAAGAGATCAGAGAAAAGGATTTAGACTTTGTTTTTTTGACAAAGAATGGGATAAGAATATTAGCTGTTCTTCTTAGAAAGATGGAACTAAAAAGAGATGAGATAAATGTGACAGATGTTCCTAGCTCAAACGTTTCAAATGCTCTTAAGGAATTAGAGGAGTCTAATCTGATCTGTTATGAGAATAATAGAAGGCTCATCAAGCCTAATCTTGAGAAAGTTTCAATTTCTTGTCTATGGCTCTATGATAGTCAAATTCAGAAAATAGTAAATTCAGAATTTGATTTTAGATTTGGAAGATCTGTACAGAATATTCTGCACTTGCTATACAATTATCCAGATGGTTTATACCGGGATGCAATTACTATTGGTACAAGTCTTAGCAAACCTGTATTTAATAAGGCAATAGTAACAATGGAAAGATATGGGTTGATTGAAGTTACGGGTAAGAGAAATGAAACTATCATTTTTCCTAAATTTTCTGCTAATCATGTAGAAAAAGATTCAATAATATCTCAAAAGCCAATTGTTGTTGAGACAGATCTAGCTAATACTGAAGAGTCAGTAGCTGATTCTGATGCAGATAGAGAAGACTTGTTAACATCACAAAGTCCAACTGCCGTTGAGACAATTTCAGATCAAGAGGTGGTGACAGGAGCTAAATCAACAGTTGCCATTAATACAGCTGAAGGATTTAATATAAAGAATTTTGAAAGTTACATAAGTATAATTCTTAAAGGTTCTTCTGATGTTAAATTGCAGACTCTTTCTAGTCGATTTGGAGTTAAGCTAAGAGATGAAGGAATAACCAAATTGTTAAATGCAATTGATAAGAGAATTGCAATTGAAGTTGTGAATGTTAGGACAGGCAAGATAGTCTCTTGGGAGCCAAAACATTCAAAGGGTATTACTGTATATTTTGAAGGCATTGCTTTTGGGAATCTGGAGGTTAGAAAAAAAACTGATAATTTAAAGGAGGAAGATTCTGAAAAGCAAGAAATAACTGGTGACATTAAAATAGATGATTTGTCGGAAGAGACAGTTTTGAAGGAGGAAGCAATAGAATTAACATCTGAAGATAAAGAAGGTATAAAAAAAGATATAAAAGCAAGAGCTGATAATATGAGAATGGGAGAGCCATTTAAGAATATCTTATATATACTGATTGATAATCTTCCCAGTGGTGTGAAACTGAAAGATATTATTGAGGAGGCAGAAAATTATTCAATGCGTAAAGCGCAAATAAAACCATATCTTGATATTTTGACAAGACAAGGATTTGTCAGAAAAGAGGTAGGTGAATATAAACTATTAAATGTATAGAGGTTCACGCCTCTCTTTTTTTATTTGATTTTTGATAGTATTCAAGTATAATAAAAAGTATGATAAGTGAAGTAATAATAAGCAGTTTTGTTATAATCGCAGTTTTAGCTGTGCTGTTTTTTCTGTTTAAAAAACCGATCTCTGATTATTTCACAAGCCTTGGTGAAAAAATGGTGGAGAGAAATTTGAAAATGTTAGAAGGAAGAAACAGAGAGATTCTCAAAGAAGAAAGAGAAAGAATAAGCGAAATGAATGATGAAAAAATGAAAAGGAATGAGCAATATATGGAAGGTAAAAAAGATGCTATAAAGGAAATGGTGAACAAAATTGACTTAGAACTTCGAGAATCTCAGAAAAAGATCCAAAACACTGAAAAGGATAGAATCGGAGAATTTGCAAAAATGAAAACGATCTTGCAGGAGCATAAGATTATCACAGGAGAATTGAAGGATTCAACTGATAATTTGAAAAAGATACTTTCTAATAATCAACAACGTGGGAAATACGGAGAAGAAGTGGCGGAAAATATTTTGAAAATGCTGGGATTTGTGAAAGATTTGGATTATATTGTAAATCTAAGGCAAGAAACAAATGCTAATCGTCCTGATATCACTATAAAATTACCAGATAAAACAAAGATCAATATAGATGTAAAATTTCCATATTCATCTTTTCAGAAATTTCAGGAAGTTGAAGATAAATTAGAAAAGGAAAAATATTTAGCGCAATTTAAAATTGATGTCAAAGAAAAGATCAAGCAGGTGACTAGCCGTGATTATATCAATCCAGAAGAGCAGACGCTTGATTTTGTGATTATGTTTGTTCCTAATGAGAACATTTTTAGTTTTATTTGTGATAAGCTGAGTGATGTTTCAAATGAGGCATTGGAAAAGAAAGTAATTATCACTGGACCATTTTCTTTTGCGGCGATTGCCAGAATGATCAAACAATCGTATAATAATTTTAAAATTCAAGAAGATCTGCATAGGGTAGTTGGCTTGATCGGAAAATTCAAGCAGGAATTTTCAAAATATAATAATGAATTTGATAAGTTAGGAGATAAGATAAATTCAATGTCAAAACAATATGATAGCGTGGCAAACACAAGAACAAGACAATTAACAAAAGTAGTAGATCGGATCAATGAAGAAAACGAAGTTATCAATAAAGATGAGAAAAAGAAATTAAAATGAGAAAAAGAAATTAAAAAATGAAAATTAGAAATATTGCTGTCATTGCGAAAGAGCGATAGCGACTGAAGCAATCACGTAATTAAATTCTTCGTGTATAGTTACGGAATCTTTATCCGCTACTTTATCGTTTTGCTTTATTTCTCGCAATGACATTTTGTAAAAATACAAGAATGAAAAATTGGGAAACAATAAAATCAAAAACAGCATTCAAATGCAAGTATATGAAAATTCTTGAAGAAGATTTTGTTATGCCAAGCGGAAAAATACGTAAGTACTATATTCTTAAAAGAAATGATTATGTTATTGTGATTGCGAAAGAAGGGAATTATTTTTATTTAATTGAGCAATATAGATATACAACAAAATCAAAATTACTTCAAGTTGTTGCTGGGGCAATAGAAAATGGAGAGACACAGCTACAAGCTGCAAAAAAAGAATTAAAAGAAGAGGCTGGAATAACAGCGAAAAAGTTTAAAAAACTTGGTTGGTTTTATTCTAATTACGGATGTTCTGATCAGAAAGCATATGTTTTTTTGGCAGAAGATATAAAACTTGGCGAGCAAATGCCTGATAGTATGGAGAAAGAATGTGGAATCCAAAGAAAGAAATTAAAAATTTCAGAAGTTAAGAAATTAATCAAATCAGGAAAAATTGAAGACCATGATACATTAGCAGCACTTTGTTTGTTTATGTTAAAGTATTAATTGTCATTCTGAACCCATTCGGCTATCGCTCAGGGCAGGCCCGTTTCAGAATCTACTTTTCTTTTATATCTAATTAATCCTACAAATCGCAAAATTTTTGAATAAATTGAAAATGCAATAATCTTTTAATATTTTTCGACCTTATTCCGAAATTTACCGCATATAACTTCTCCATAAAGTCGAACAATATTATTGTGTTTATATTGAAAAAGAAAGTACAGTGTAAATAGTATAAATCAAAACCTAAAATAATAAAGATTCTGAACTAAATTCAGAATGACAAATTGTTTAATAAACTAATAGAAAAAACAATGGGAATTAAAAGTTCAATTAAAAAAGTTATTGGAAAAGGTGCTATGAAAGTTTCTAAGACGAAACTTGGGAAAAAAGTGATGGACAAGGCAATGGAAAAAGAGCTTAAAAAAATGCCAGAAGGTCAAAGAGAAATGGCAAAAAAAGCAATGGAAGCTATGCAAAATATGAGTCCCGAAGAACAAGAAGAAATTTCAGAGAAAATGAAAAAACTTTTAGGAGGAAGAGAAAATCCAAGCGCAGGAGAAATGATGGGGATAATGAGAAAAATGTCTCCAGAACAGCGAAAAGAATATGAAGATTTGGCAAGAAAAATGATGGGGATGTAGAGCAAAGTTTATAAAGTCATTAAGTTTATGAAGTGTCCTGATTGTGGGGGAAAGTTAAAAGAAGTTTTTACAACTGGTCATTATGGAGCAAAGATTGTTCTTGATCAGTGTTTTACTTGTGGCGGAATTTGGTTTGATAATTTTGAATCGCAGTCAGTTCCTAAAAGAGAAATTGAAAAGATTGAAAGCATAAATACTGATAAACTTCAGAAAAATTCGTTTTTAGGAAAAGGTAATAATTTATGTCCAAAATGTTCTGTTAAGCTAGAGATATTCAAGGATTATAATTTTCCAAAACAACTAGAAGCTGAATATTGTCAAAGCTGTAGCGGTTTTTGGATGAATAGGGGAGAGGCGACTAGTTTTAAATCCTGGCAAGAAGAAAAAAAAGCGAAAAGTAAAAGATCATTAACAGAGGAAGACAAAAAATTTCAACAAGAGATTAAAAGTATTCTTTCTTCTGGCAAAAGCAATAATTTTGGTATGCTAGGAGAAATTGGAAAGGTTTTGACATATCGTCAAACTAGAAATGGTAATCGTATAGGAGCGCAAGATAGAACTGAAACTGAAAAAACTCTAGCGTTTATAGTTGGAATAATATCAATGTTGTTAAGATTGTTTTTAAGACATTAGAATTTCTGTTTGAAAATTTAATTTTAAATAAATGAAAGGATTTGTTGTTATTTGTGATTCGCTTCGGAGCTTGCATAATGTAGGATCTGTTTTCAGAACGGCGGATGGAGCGGGGATTGATAAAGTTTATTTATGCGGTATTACAGGAATGCCTGATACACAAAAGCATCAAAGACAAATATCAAAAGTGGCTCTTGGCGCGCAGGATTATGTTAAATGGGAATATGTTAAACAATCATGGAGATTAGTTGAAAAACTTAAGAAAGAAGGTTATCAGATCGTTTCACTTGAGCAAACGTCAAAAAGTGTTAATTATACAAAATTCAAACCTAAATTTCCAATGGCTTTGATTATTGGCAATGAGGGGAAGGGGGTAAAGAAATCACTTTTGGAAAGATCTGATGAAATTATTGATATTCCAATGCGCGGACAAAAAGAGTCGCTGAATGTTTCTGTTGCTTTTGGAATTGTTGCTTATTGGATTGGGGGATTTAAATAAAAAGAATTTATAAGATTTCTACGGCACTTTAGTGCACGGTTAAGGAGGTTTTAACCTCGTGAAATTTAGCGCAATAAAATAATCTTTTTTCGTGAGGTTAAAACCTCTTTGACCCTCGGCTAAAGCCTGGTAGAAATTATTTAAAACACTATGAACAAAAACAACTCACAAAAAACCATAGAAAAGATTAAAGATGATTATGATCTGATTGCCAGAGAATGGGATTTGAGTAGGAATAGAGCATCTCAAATAAAGATCAATTTAATATCTGAAATTAAGCCAAAGAATAAAGTTTTAGATATTGGTTGTGGTAACGCTCTGATGCTTCCTTTCGTTTTAGAAAAAGGAGCTTTTTTTTCTGGTCTGGACATTTCAGAAAAACTTATTAAAATTGCCAGAAAAAAATATTCAAAAGAAATAGAACAAAAAAAAGCAGAACTTTTTGTTGGCAATGCGACAGAACTTTCTTTTAAAGAAAATGAATTTGACTTTGTAATTAGTTTTGCGGTTCTTCATCATATTCCTTCAAAAGAACTTCAGAAAAAGTTTTTTGAAGAGATTAAGAGAGTTTCTAAACCGAATGCAAAAGTGAAGATTATAGTTTGGAATCTTTTGAGCAATTGGGCTGATAAGAGATTTAATATCAGAGATCAATTAGATGGAAAAGAAAGTGGAGATGTACTGATTCCATGGAAAGCAACTCAAGGGAAGATCATTGATCGTTATTATTATCAATTTTCAAAAAAAGAGCTTTTGTCTTTTGCTCAAGATGTAGGATTTAATAATATAGAAATTAATCTTTTCAATAGAGCAGGAGAAAAAGCAGAAAATGGAGAAGAGATGGTTTTAGAGATGGAGATTTAGTAATATTATTTTAAATTTTCTAATTTAAATTGTCATTTCGAATCCCGTTAGGGTGAGAAATCTATTAATAATACTATACAAATAGAATGGTATTATTCTGAAAATAAATCATAAGATCATTATGGAAGAATTTTTGAAAATAGAAAATCAAATCAAACAAGATCCTTTTATAGAAGGTCCAGAAGAAACTACCGAAGAAGTTAGGGAGGAACTGAGAAAAAAGGTTAAAGAATATTATAGAACAAATGATATTTCTGAAGACTTGATCGAGCAATTTATCATTCATAATGATCAGGTTGAATATTTTGTAGATCGTTTTTCAGAAAAGGAAGGTTTCAACGAAAAAGAAAAAGAAATAGCGCTTTTAACCGCAATTTTTCATGATATTACCAAGGGCAGTGAAGATTTTCTAAATCACGGAGAAGGAGGAGGATTGATCACAAAAGAAATTCTTATTGATATGGGTATAAGCGAGGAATTGGCAGAAAGCGTGAAATTAGGAATAGAAAGACATATGGGTCAAGAAGGATATCCTACAGATCTGGCAAAGAAAAAATATGGAGATGATTTTGAATATCCGAAATATGCAACTGAAGTAGGAAAGATGGTCTTTGAGTGTGATATTCTAACTCAACTTACAAAAAAGGGGTTTAATAAAATTCTACTTTTAAGAGAAATAGATAAAGAAAATAGAAAAGAAGACGAAGTAGTGGCTTTTGAGAAAAACATTACCAGAGAAGAAGCGGCTGTACTCTCAGTGCTCAAGAGCGCAAAAAAGTCTTACGATCTAATCAAAAATAGATTTATAAAAAAGTGCGCGGAAGAACTCTATGAAGAAATTAAAAAAGAATATTAGGAATATTCTTTTTGATATGATCTTTATGTAGAAACTGTTTTGTCTGTCCGCCTTGGGAGGGTAAATAGTTTCTGATGTTTTCTAAGTAAATAATATTTATTGATATTTCAAAACAAAAAAATAAAAGCAACTTGCGTTATTTTGTAGAACAAAATATGCTTGTTGCTTTTTAGTTTAAATTTTATAGGTATAAATATATTCTTTTCTTCCTTCGTCGTTCAGACAATAAAGGAGCCCCTGGGAAAAGTCTATACCTCCATTTGTTTTTGCTGTGGTTTTCTCTATGATTGTTCCTGTGGAGGATACTTTATAGAGAAAATCTTCCTGACTTATATAGAAATAATCATTCTTTGTTGTTATTCCCTGAATGTTCTCTATATTTTCACTCAAGGGAATATAGCCAGCGTAGTTAAGATCTGGCAGATCATATTTTCATATTTTACTGTCATAGAAACTTACAACAAAAACTTGATCGTTACTGACGGTAACTCCAGCAACTTCATGTCCTTGAGCTGAGATGTCATATTTGCCGATATAGCTTAGATCAGAAGCATCCCAAATCGCAATATGCTGAGATCTGAAATTATTATGATTGTCCCAATATTCTACTGGAATATAAAGCTTCCCGTTATGATAATCTCCGTCTCCAAGATGGTTTATGCCTCCTCCAATTTCAGAGAAAACATTCCTATTAATATCAATTTCATTCCAATTTTTATCTACCTTTTTGATAAAGTCAGTATGGAAGAGATAGAAATAAGTTTCGTCAGTTGTTATTCCCTGATGAGCATTTATATCAGGTGATTGCTGTACTAATTCGTACTGACCTACATCTGGATCAATGTTATTTTCTTCACTCACACCTATTTGAGGGGAAAGTATGAGAAGAAAAATAACAATTTCTGCTAGGAATATCATTTCTATTAATACTGATTCATTTCTTACCATTGCTTTTCCTCCTTTTGTTTTTTTGAATGATTTTTTAAATTTTATCTAAGATAATATCATAAAATCAGAGATTTGTCAAGAATATAAGATAGAAAAAATTAAAAAGGTGAAATAATTTCTATTAGAAATCCAAATACTTTTTCTCCAAATAAGATTATTAATATATCAGCAATAGCGATTGTTATCAGAGCAATAGGAAGTACAAAGTTGTTTGGCCATATAAGATGGATAAATAGAATTGCTAGATCCAGTATAATGCACATAGCAATTATTTCTTCTATTCTGCTGGTTGATTTAGAGCGTTTTTTATTATTTTTAGACATATATTTTATTTGTTAATTATTAATAATTTAAATATTTTATCATATATCCATCAACAAGATCATATTCTAGTTTTCGATAATAGTTCCTTACTCCTACACCGCTGATGACGGTGATCTTTTTTAAACCGAATTCTGCTTTAGTGATCTTTTCTGCTTCAGCGATTAGTTTTTTTCCAAGTCCAGTATGTTGGGGCGATTTTTTGCTTTTTGATCTTATAGGAACGAGTTGGCCGTATGTGTGAATTTCGCGGATAATAGAAGCATTTTCAAGAGCAGGGATAAAAGAATGAACTCCAATCTCGTTAATTCTTAGTCTTAATAAAGAATAGATGTGTTGTCTTTTTTTATCTTCAAAACTTAAAAATATTTCTTTGCCACCTGAAGCGTTGTAATCTTGGCGGAATAATTTTAAATTATTAACCACCCCTAGCCCCTCCTTTAAAAGGAGGGGATTTTGATTTCTTACTTCCCGGCATCTGATACATTTGCAATTCCATCCCTCTTCTTCTGATCTTTTCTTGAGAACTTGTCTTAAATTGGAAACTTTATTTCCAGCGACAATGCTTGTTGATGGAATGTCTCTAATAAGGCGGGTAATGCGAACATAATAAGGAAC
The DNA here is from genome assembly GCA_023142995.1 of Minisyncoccota bacterium. Taxonomy (GTDB): domain Bacteria; phylum Patescibacteriota; class Minisyncoccia; order JAHIHE01; family JAGLIN01; genus JAGLIM01. The sequence continues at coordinate 58,218 of JAGLIM010000006.1, forward strand.
TATTTTTTTGATCTCACAAAGTAATTGAATGAGTTTTTTGTCTGGATATGGTTTGTATTTGCCAGTTTTAAGCCATTTATAAATAGGAGCATTTTTGACAACCACGCAAGGATAAATTTTCAGCATATCTGGCTGAAAATCGGGATTTGAAAATAATTCTTTAAACATTGTTAAATCTTTTTTGTAGTTTGATCCTGGTAGATCTGGCATCATATGATAGTTTATTTTAAAGCCAGTTTCTTTTAGTAGCCTTGTCGCTTTGATCGTTTCGTTAACAGAATGTCCACGTTTGTTAAATTTCAAAACATCATCATAAACACTTTGCACTCCAAGTTCAACTCGCGTTGCTCCAAGTTTTCTCATTTGTAATATTTCTTTCTCATCAATATAATCAGGACGTGTTTCAAGCGTAAGTCCTACAATTCGATGTGAAGCTTTTTCGTTTATTTTTTGGAGTTGTTTGAGCGATAAGGCTCTAAGTGGCTTTTGAAGCCACTTAGAGCCTGCGTTGCATGCAGAAAAACATTCTTTTATAAACCAAGTTTGATATTGTTTTGGAAGATAAGAGAAAGTTCCACCCATTACGATCAATTCGATTTTATCTGTTTTATGTCCAGTAGCTTTAAGTGATCTTAATCTTGCTTGAACTTGTTTATAGGGATGAAAATCTGTTAAAACTGCCCGCATTACTGCTGGTTCATTTGAGAGATAACTTTTTGGTATACCTTTCTCATTAGGACAAAATTTACAAGTTCCAGGGCAGGGGTATGGCTTTGTCAGAACTGCAATAATCGCTACACCTGATGAGCTGCGAATATCTTTTGTCATTAAAACTTTTTCAATTTCTTTTTGAAGATTTCTTTTTGATATTTTTCTATAAGATCTGAGAAGCTCTATATTAGTTGGACAAGGCATTTTATATTTCTTTGAGGCTTTTCTTTTGAGCTTTGAAAGATATTCTGAAGAAAGTTGTCTTTTTTTGACAGAAACCTTTTCAATAAGTTCGTTGATAATGTATTGGTTAATATTCATAAAATGATTTAGTTTAGATAAGTAAGTATAGTGTGTTAATGTAATTTTATCAAGAAAGGCTTCTGGCAATTATCAAAGATTAGCCATAATAATAAATAGGCAAGTGCTCTAAATCGTGATAAAATTATATTAAGAACAAATAATTATTAAGTTAAATATATGAAAAAAATAATTTCAACAGAAAAAGTTTCAGAAGTGGTAGGTCCATACTCGCAAGCAGTTGAAGCTGGTGGTTTTGTTTTTTTATCAGGACAAATTCCACTGAAAGTGGACGGAACTATAATTGATGGGGATATTAAAGATCAGACAAAACAAGTGCTTGATAATATCGGAGAAATTCTAAATGCATCTGGATTGAATTATGAAAATGTAGCAAAAGTTACAGTTTACCTTTCTGATATGAGTGATTTTAGAGAAATGAATGAAGTTTATATTAAATATTTTAAAAAAGATTTTCCTGCTAGGTCAACAATCCAAGTTTCTGAACTTCCAAAAGAAGTCGGCATAGAAATGGATGTGATTGCAGCGAAAGAATAAGAGAATTTCTTAAAAACTTTGTTTTTATTATAAAAGCTACTGAAAACTATTTTGTTTTTAGTGGTTTTTTTAATGTCTTAAATATGCTATAATAAAGTCGATAGAAAATATGCGAAAATTAATATAAACCAAATGATTGCTGAATATTTTGTTAATTTACCAATAAATTTCATCAAGGGAATTATAAATTTCTTCTCTTTTTGGTATATAATAAGTTCTAGGTCTTTTTGGCATAAAGAAATTGCCTTTATAAAAGGGATTGAAAGAGATATCGGTGTTCTTATAAATTTAAAGTTGGTGTTTCAGCCGATTTATGGTGATTATACGTATATGGGGAGAGCTATTGGTCCTATTTTTAGATTATCTCGTGTTTTGATTGGTTTTCTTATTATGTTAGTTTCAATTATTGTAGTTTTGATGATTTATTTAATTTGGATACTTCTGCCACCAGTTACTTTCTTGATGGTGTTTTTGAATCTAGTTTATGTCTTTTAATTTAAATTTGAATGTTTAAAAAAAAGAAAAAAGAAAAAAAAGTTTCAGTTGAATTAATAGAATGTCCAGATTGTGCGGGAAACAAGGTTACAGAAAATGGGGTTGAGTGTAAATCCTGTCAGGGAATGGGAATTTTTTTACGAGTTGGTAAAAATGGAATTTATTATTGGGAAGAAAAATTATCTGGTTTTTCTCCAGTTCTTCGTTTTATCACTGAATTGTTTCCTAAATTAATTCGTATATTCATATTCTTTTCCATTGTTTTTACACTTTTTTATGGTGTTTATTTTATAGTTATAAATAATCCTGATTTTACTAAATTAGTTCAAACTGAGCTAGAAAGTGTTAATAGCGATTGGATAATGACAAGTTTCTTTCTGGCAATGGTTGAATCTGTCAAACATTTTTTAAAAGTATTTTTGGTATTATTTACGATAAAAGGAACTGGTCCGTTAATGTTTTGGTTAGCGATATTTGGAATGATGTATTATTATTACAATAGTAAGATCAAAAATCTGTCTAAAAGAGAAATTGATATTTTATCATCAAATTTTAAAATATTTTATGATAAAAAAGCGCAAGAGCCAGATAAGCCAGTTAATATTGCAAAATACACTTCGCCGTTTGCAAAAGAAATTGTAATTAAAACTCTTGATCTATCTCATCATTTGCACCAAGCACCTTCAGTATTTCATTTGGCGAAAATAATTGCGCAAGATCGGCATACAGAAACTTTATTTAAAAGACTGGAAATTGATTCTAAAAAATTTATTGCAGACATGGATGGCTTTATTGATAAATTACCAAAAAATACATATTATAATCAAGATGGAGTACTAGGAAACACAATAATTAGTCCTGAAATTGAAAGAATAATTATCACAGCTTTTTATGAAACAATGGTTGTTGGGTTGGAAGAAGTTGAAGCAGAAAGCTTATTTTTATCTCTTGTCACAAATGACTCTTTAAGTAAATATTTTAAGGATAAAAAGATTGAAATAGAAGATGCAAGAAATACAGTTTTATGGACTAGGAATTGGTCTCAAATAAGAATCAGGTCAAATAAACCGAGAAAAATAAAGCATTCTGTAATGAATAAAGCCTGGACTGCAAGAACAACCCCTGAATTAGATAGATTCAGTTATGATCTAACAGATCATGCCAGAGCTGGACTTACTGGTCATATTGTTGATAGGAAAGATGAACTTGATAATTTAATGAGAATTCTTGAAAGGTCTAGTAAGAATAATGCTCTTTTAATTGGAGAAGAGGGAAGCGGAAGAAAATCTATTGTTAAAGAGCTGGCAAATAGAATGATAAAAGATAGAGTTTTGCCAACATTGCAAGATAAACGTTTGGTTGTTCTTGATATTGGATCTCTTGTCGCAGGAGCAAGAGCGGGAGGTGATTTGGAATTAAGAATTAAGCAGATGCTAACAGATATGGGAAAGAGCGGAAATATAATTTTATTTATTCCTAATATTCATAATATGGCAGCTGCGGGAAGCGGAGAAGGATTTGATGCCTCAAAAGTGCTTTCCCCGATTCTTTCACAGGGAATGTTTCAAATAATTGGAACAACAGATTACAGAAGTTATCATAGATATATTGAACCTAGGTCTGATTTTGCAAATAGCTTTGATATGATAAAAGTAGATGAATTGAATGAAGAAAGAACAATGGAAATTTTGGCAATTCAGGCAAAAGTAATTGAAGCAAGAGAAGGAATAATAATGACATATGGAGCTATAAAGAAAACTGTTGAGCTTTCGAAAAAATATATAACCAACAGAATATTGCCAGGAAAAGCAATTGACCTATTGTCTGAAACAGCAGTAGAAGTTAGAAGAAGAGGAAGCGGTTCAGTTCTAAGAGATCATGATGTTATGGAAGTGATAACTGAAAAAACTGGAATTCCTCTTTCAGATGTTAACGCGATTGAAGCTGATAAACTTTTGAATTTAGAAGATAGTTTACATAAAAGAGTTATTGGTCAGCATGAGGCTGTTAGAGCGATTTCATCTGCGATAAGAAGAGTGAGAGTTGGAATGAAACATGAAAATAGACCTATTGGAACATTTTTATTTTTAGGTCCTACTGGAGTTGGAAAAACTGAACTTGCAAAAGCATTGGCGCAAGCATATTATGGGGATGAAACTGCTATGATAAGGATCGATATGAGTGAATATCAAACGACAGACAGTGTTGAAAAATTAATAGGATCTTCCTCGGATCTAGATGAGGCAAGTTCTGGTGGTATTCTCACCGAAGCTGTTAAAAGAAAACCATTTTCTTTGATACTACTTGATGAACTTGAAAAAGCACATAAAAATGTTTTTAATTTATTCTTGCAAGTTTTTGATGATGGTAGACTAACAGATAATCTTGGAAGGACTGTAGATTTTACAAATACAATCATAATTGCAACTTCAAACGCAGGTTCTAAGGTTATAAGTAAAATTGTAATTGACGAAGATGATAGTAATGAGAGAATATTGCAATTGTTAGAACCATATCTTCTTCAGAGTTTTGCTCCAGAATTTCTTAATCGTTTTACAGCTAGAATTGTATTTAGGTCACTCTCTGAAAAAGATATAGTAGCTATAGCTAAACTTCAAATTAAAGGTTTGGCAAAAAGAATGGACGATGCGCAGGGTATTAAGATTGAAATATCAGATGAAGCATTGAAATTAATTGCAAAAATGGGTTTCAGTCCTGAATATGGTGCAAGATATCTTCAAAGAACGATTCAGGAAAAAGCAGAAAATTTAATTGCTACGAAATTCTTGAAAGGAGAGATTAAAAGAGGAGATGTGTTTAAGATAACTGAAAAAGATATATAATCACAGTATTTAGGGATCATACGCAATTTAGTTGTTTTGAATAAATTGGGTCATACAAGTTACTGCCCCGTCAGAGTCTCCCGTTAGGGGACTCTGGCGAGAAGACACATTAAGATGATACTTCAAATTTATTCAAAAGTTTTATGATTTATAAATTTGATTAGATATATAAAAAAACTAATCTTAACTAATATGAAAAACACAAAAACAAAACTATTCCTCCATCTTTTTATCTCAAGTTTCTTTTTGTTTGGGCTGGTGGGGGTTAGTGAAGCAGCCGATCACAACTGGTATTTCTCAATGTCAGGCGGTGGAAATGTTTGTTCTCAAGTCTCTCCATGCAAGTGGCTTTCATCAAACCAAGTCGGATATGTAGCAGGGCAAACAACAGCTCAAAACAAAATTGACAGCGTTGGTTCGGACAAGACTGTTAATTTGTATTTTAAGAGGGGGGATGTTTGGAGTTTTAATACGGATATGGTATCAACAAAAGTTTATTATGGATTACTTGTTAATAGTGATGATCCGACAGTTAATATAGATACTTATGGATTAGGTGCAAAGCCGATATTTGACGGAACTGTAACAGATTTTAGTAGTGTACCAAATCACGATCATACCATTACCACAGGTCCGTATAAATGGAACAATATTTTTCAATTTAATAGAAATGATTGTTCGGTTAAAAACATACATATAAATGGGATTTACGGGCAGGGTATAGTTCTTGGAGATGCGAGTAATGCTACGGATAATTTTACTCTTGAAAGTTCTGATATAACTAATTTCGGTAATTGTGCTATTAGGTCAAGCTCAAAGTATGCAACACGAAACACTACTGTTACTAAAAATTTGATACACACAGGACAACAGTTACAACTTTATGGTAAATGGCCCATCATGAATTGGGGTGCAGGGATTATGATAACTCCGCTAAACCATTTTCGTACCCCTTATGGGAATGTTATTAATTATAATGTCGTATATGACATAGCAGGCGAAGGGATTCATGCTTTTGGTACTACTATTGAGCATAACATTGTTGGTGATACGGGTTCAGTTGGTATATTTGTTGCGCCTGATGCTGGGGACGCAACAGATACCATTGTTAGATATAACTTGGTTATAATGAGTGACCTTTTATCGTCTGACTATGATAATGATGGTGCTATTGCACACGAAGGAATTGGAATCGCAGATGAAGGTTTTGGTGGGAGTAATGTAAATGCAATAGTAAAAGTTTATGGAAATATAGTTATAAACCGGCTTAAAGGTATATTCTTTGCCGCTTATAATGGGAGCGTGGCACCTTGGAAAGAGATACATATTTATAATAATACCATTATTGATTCTTCGGGGGCTAATATGGTGATTTCAGAACCAGCCCACGACATGGTTGCTGTTGGAAAAGGGTTTATCTATAACAATACTTCCATTTTATACGATATAACGGGTAGTATTCATGTGGCAGATTGGAGCGATCCGCCAGCTTTAAGTACATATTGGACAATAGAAAACAATCACTTCTGGACAACAGGAGGATCTCCGACAGTAGATACAGATTGGCAAACCAACATGATCACCACCGACCCCCAACTTACAGGCGAACCTCTCATAGACTGGGACGGTCAATCAGGACCAACCTATTACAAAGACATTAAATTCAGCGATGTTATTCCCTTGGCAGGATCATCTCTAATCGGTTCAGGTAAAACGCTTGATGCTAGTTATAATAAAACATTTCTAACTCAAGGAACTGATTTTAGTGCATTACCTAATTTAACTAATTTCACGCTTTCATCCCAGACAGATGGTTCTTGGGATATAGGAGCGGTGGAGATGGCAGTTCCCGCCGACCACAACTGGTATTTCTCAATGTCAGGCGGTGGAAATGTTTGTTCCCAAGCGGCTCCCTGCAAATGGCTTTCATCAAACCAAGTCGGATATGTAGCAGGACAAACAACTGCTCAAGACAAAATTGACAGTATTGCTTCGGATAAGATAGTTAATTTGTATTTTAAGAGAGGGGATGTTTGGACGGCAGATACATCAGCGGTAAATAAAATAAATTGTCACGGACTTCTTGTTTCTGCGACTAACCCAATTATAAATATCAACGCATACGGTTCTGGCAATAAACCTGCTTTTGATGGTTTGGTTTCAGATTTTTCTACTGCTCCTGCTCATAACAGCACGACTGGGCCGTTGTTTTATAACAGATTTTTTGAGTTCAAGCGCAATAGTTGCAGTATATCAAATATAGAAATTAAAAGAGTTTATGGTAATGCTGTATTTTTAAACCCATCTAATTATTTTACGCTTGATTCTTGCAACATACATAACTTTGGCGCTGGCGGTATTTCAATATCGTCTGCAGTAGGTGGAAATAATATCACAGTTATAAACAACATTTTTCATACTGGACAAGAGCTATATAGATATGGTTTGCGATCTGGATGGGAAGCCGCAATTCAATTAACAACAAAAGGTCATTTATGTGAAGATAATGTTATTAGATATAATGTTGTTTATGATATTTATGGAGAAGGAATACAGTGTGTTAATAGTTTATGCGAATATAATATTGTCGGAGATACAGGATCAATTGCTCTTAATACTTCTAATCATGGATGGGATGCTAAAAAAACTACAGTTAGATATAATATTGTAACGATGTCTGATTGGGGTTCAAGTATTTATGATACATTAAGTGGATCAAGTCCCGTAGGAGTAAGAGTTTATGACGAACATCCTGGTGGTAACAATTCAGGAGCAGATATACAAATCTATGGTAATATCATAATAAATACAAGGAACGGGATACAGCTTGGTTCACCAGAAGATCCGGGAAATCCTTATGGTTCTGTAAAAATATATAATAATACTTTAGTGGACTGCATATCAAATTGGACTTTTTCACAACCGGAGGAATTTAGCAATGTGCATATTTACAACAATTCATCTATTCATTATGACAGGACAGGCGCTCATTCTGTAAATTGGGATATAGCTGCCGGATATAGTGGCTGGGTATTTGACTATAACCATTTTTATCCTGTCGATGGAAGTAATACAGTACTTCCCATTTTTGCTTCAAATCAAATCACCACCGACCCCAAACTCATTGGCGAACCAACAATAGACTGGGACGGTCAATCAGGAGCAACCTACTACAAAGATATTAAATTCAGCGATGTTATTCCATTAGCAACTTCATCTCTGATCGGTTCAGGTAAAACGCTTGACGCTAGTTATAATAAAACATTTCTAACTCAAGGAACTAACTTTGATACTCTACCAAACACTCCTAACTTTATGCTTTCATCTCAAACAGATGGTTCTTGGGATATAGGAGCGGTAGAAGTTGGAGGAGCTATTATTACCTGCGCTTCCCTCGGAGGCACCTGTTGCGCGCCATTTCAAATCTGCCAAGGAGGATCCGCAGCAACTTCATCATGTAGTAATGTCTGTTGTGTTGGAGGAACTTGTCAAAATGTAGCTCCACCTCCACCTCCACCACCTCCAACTTGTCAAAGCCAAGGACATAAATGTTGTTTCTCTTGCCACACAGGACCTCATCCAATATATGATGGTGATTGTGTTGGTGAACGAATATGTTGTGATACTTGTCCTCCTCCTCCAAAAGCTAGTATGAAAAACTTTATCTCAGTATTAAATTTCTCTAATCTCGTTGAAAACTTCTTAGTTTGGACACTATCTATTATCGGCTCTTTATCTCTTTTGATAATTGTTGTCGGAGGAGTGATGTATATTGGTTCTACTGGAGATGAACAAAGAATTGTCACAGCTAAAAGAGCTGTTACTTATGCTATAATAGGATTAGGATTAATTCTTAGCGCTTATGCTGTGATTATGGTGTTGGGAAAAGTGTTAAATTAATTAGATAAATAACATTTCTGATGTTGTTCGAAACTGGAATTCTGGTAGAATTCTGGTAGTCTATTGCTTAATACTAAATACTTAATACTAAAAAAATGCTTAAATTAAGGAAAGAGGGAGAGGGAATGTTTGAATATGTATTGAATATATTCTTGCCTTTATGGCTTCCAATTAAAGCTATGCAGATTATGATGAAAGAAATGAAGGAAGAAAAAGAGAAAAGGAAAGAAAATGAAGAGAAATAAATTATTTTGTTAATCATATATTGAGAAAGCGCAGAAGAAACTTTAATTTTAATTAAACTTTAGCAAAAAATGAAAAATAAATATGATGTGGTGATTGTTGGTGCTGGACCTGCTGGGTTAAGCTGTGCAGAAACTTTAGCTAACAATGGTAAATCAATTTTAGTTTTAGAAAAAAATAATAAGATTGGTCATAAAATTTGTGCTGGAGGGTTAACGGTAAAGATAGAAGAGGAAAGTATTGTGTTTTTAAAAAATGCTGACAATGTTTTTTATTCAATGAAACTTCATTTTTCTAAAGCTTGTAGAAAATTAGATAGAAATAATCTTGTTACAGCGACTATTGATCGTGAAGAATTAGGAAAGATAATGCTGAAAAAAGTGCTTAAAGGCGGAGTGGAAGTGAAGACAGAAACAGAAGTAAAAGAAATAAATGAAAATTCAATAATTGTTAATGGACAAGAAATAAAGTTTGATTATTTGGTCGGAGCTGACGGGAGTAATTCAACAGTAAGAAGATATTTGGGAGTCAAAACCAAAAAGATGCTTGTTACATTACAATACGTTATTCCTCAAAAAATTCAGAATTTTAAAGAAATGGAATATTTCTTTAACTCAAAAATATTAAATGGCTATTTTTGGATTTTTCCTCATAAAAATTTTACAGCAGTTGGTGTTGCTTATTATCCAAAAAATGTTCAACAAAATACATGCGTTAAAAAATGTTTTGAAAAATGGTTAGAGAAATATAAAATTAAAATAGGAGGATTAAAATTAAAAAGTTTTCCAATAAGTTTTGATTATCGGGATTACCAGTTTGGCAATAAGTTTTTAATTGGTGATGCGGGAGGATTTGCTTCTGGAGCAACTGGAGAAGGAATTTATTTTGCGATGGTTTCCGGAAAAGAAGTGGCTAAAAAAATTATTGATCCTCAATACGATTGTTCTGAAATTTTAAAAATTTTAAAAATCAAAAGAAAACAAGAATATTTCTTTGAAAAAATTGGTTTTTTGAATAATATTATTCCAAATCTTGGTTTTAATATATTATCTTTTTTTCTAAATTATAAATGGTTTAAAAAAATATTTATTAAGATTTTTATTTAGTTTCAATTAATTTAATAATTAATTTAAAAACAATGGGTAGAAAAAAAATGTTGAAATTACAGAGAAAATCAGAAAAAGAACAAAAAACAGTTACTACAAAAATTAAGAAGAAAAAAATGCTAATTGGAATTATCTTCTTAGCGGCGTTATTATTTGCTGGGTATCAAATTAGTATTGCTTTAAAAAATAGTAACAACAAACAAGAGAATCCTATAGTTTCGAATACAGAAGTAAGTAAAGGCGATATAAAATTGGAACTATATACGAATGATGCGCCGAAAACAGTAGAAAACTTTGTAAAGTTAGCAAATGATAATTTCTACGACGGAACAAAGTTTCATCGGGTAATTTCAGACTTTATGATACAGGGTGGTGATCCGTTAAGTAAAGACGATGATCCTTCTAATGATGGTACAGGTGGACCTGGATATAAATTTGAAGATGAAATGAATCCAGTAAGTTTGGGATTAAATGAAAAGACAATTAAGGAATATGAAGAACAAGGGTATAAATATGATTATAATTTAAATTCCTATAAAGTTAATGTTGGTTCTTTGGCAATGGCAAATTCTGGACCAAATACAAATGGTAGTCAGTTTTTTATAGTTACAAATAAAGATCAGCATCATCTTAATGGCAAGCATACTGTTTTTGGAATGGTTACTAAAGGAATGGATGTTGTAAGAAGTGTAGAGCAGGGTGATGTGATAGAAAAAATTTCCTGTGAGAAAGAGAGTTCAGATAGAATGAATTGCTATATTACTGTATTATTAGATCATTAGATTGTTGTTTGAATTGTTTTTTAAAAGAAATCAGAATGTCTATTTACACAAGTTATGTCAGATAAAAGTTAGAAAGTTCTAAAATTATTAAATTATTAAAGGTATGCTGGATATTTTTGTGATAATTTGGGTTGTTTTATTTTTATCTATTTTAGCTATAGCTGTTTATGCTTTTCCTGCTATAGCTGTTGTTGGACCAATACCAACGCCAAAAAAAGGGATAGATAATGCTGTGGTTCTTGCCAAGATCAAGCCTGGTGAGAAGTTCTATGAACTTGGTTGCAGTGATGGTCGGGTTTTGGTTAGAACTGTGGAAAAATATGATTGTTTTGGAGTTGGGTATGAGCTTGTTTTTCCACTTTGTTTATTGGCAAAATTAAGGGCCAAGTTATCTAAAAAATCTAAAAAAATAGATATTAGATGCCAGAACTTTTTTAAAGCAGATTTGCGTGACGCAGATGTTATTTTTTGTTTTTTAACTTTTGGATTAATGCAAAAACTGGAAAAACATTTTCGAAAACAAGGATTAAAAGAAAATGTTAGAATTATTTCTTATGGATTCAGGATAAAAAATTTAGAACCTGAAAAATTTATTAAGCGAAATAAGGAAAATTGGAATATCTATTTATACAAGTTATAAATTAAAGTAATAAGTTATGCCAGATAAAAGTTATATTTATGCAGTTTCTACTATTATTGGTACTTCGGTAGGAGCTGGGATTTTTAGTTTGCCATTTGTAGCGTCTAAATCGGGTTTTTTTCTTTTTGTTGTTCTTATTTTAGTTTTGGGATCTATTATGCTTCTTCTTAGTTTAATGTACGCGGAAATTACTTTGAGGACCAAAAACAAAGGAAGACTAGTCGGTTATTGCGAGAAATACCTTGGAAAGGGAGGAAAAGAAATAGCAACGATTGTAACACTGGTTGCTTTATACACTAGTATGCTGGCATTTATGATAATTGGAGGGAAGTTTTTAAATGCCATATTTTCTAATTATATCGGAGGAAATGAATTTATATATAGCATTATAATGGCGTTGTTTATTTCAGTATGTATATATATAAATCTAAAAATTGTAAGTATCATAGAATTATCAATGGTCGCTTTTTTGTTCATTACTATCTTTGTGATTATTTTCAAAGGAGCGTTCTTTGTTAATGTTGAAAATTTGTTAACTTTTAATATTACACAATCATTTTTTCCATTCGGTGCGATTCTCTTTTCTATAGGAGCTCTTTCTGCAATTCCGATGCTTGAGCATATAATGAAAAAGAATCAAAAGAAAATTAAAAGCGCGATAATTACAGGAAATGTAATTACAATATTTATTTATATATTATTTGTGGCAGTTATTTTGGGTATTACTGGAGATGGAACTTCGCAAGAAGCACTTTATGGACTTGGTTTGATCATGAAAAATGGCATAGTTCAAGTCGGTTTGATTTTTGGAGTTTTTGCTATTGCAACTTCTTTTCTTATAGTAGGTATAAATATAAAAGAAATATTTTGGTATGATTATCACTTAAGCAAGAAAAAATCTTGGGCACTTGCCTGTTTTGTGCCATTTGCAGTTTTTATTTTAGGTTTTCGCGATTTTATAACTGTGGTTAGTGTGGCAGGAAGTATTACAGGTGGTTTTGCAGGAATTCTTATTATAATATCATTTTATAGAGCAAAAAAAATGGGAGATTTAAAACCAGCTTTTGAAATAAAAGTACCAAAGATATTATCAGTTTTTATGATTTCTATTTTGCTTTTAGGAATTGTTTGTCAATTTATCTATTAATGGTTGGTAAAAAATTTTCAATTTTCAATTTACAATTTCCAATCAATTTTCAATTAAATAATTTTCAAATAAATATATGGAAATAATTGGAAATTAGAAACATTGTTTATGTACAACTTTATATATCAAATTAACCTATGTTCGATAAAAAAACAAAAAACATTATCATTCTCTGGTTTCCAGTATTTATTTGTTGTGCAATTATCTATTATCTCTCTGCAATTCCAAATTTAAGATCAGATCTGCCAAATCAATGGGATTTTATTTTAAGAAAAATTGCGCATATGGCAGAATATGGGATTTTAACTGCTTTTATTTTTAGAGCTTATTTAAAAAGCAATGGATTTACAGTAAAAAAATCAATTTCTTTTGCAATAATATTTGCTCTAACCTATGCTTTTACCGATGAATATCATCAAACATTTGTTTTTGGCAGACAAGGCAGTTTAAATGACGTATTTATTGATAGTTTAGGTATATTTTTTATAGCGTTTCTAATTTACAAAAAAGTGAAAAAATGATAAAGTTAAAATAGATAAGGGTTGTAAACTTAGAATTTGAAATATAAAATAAATATTCTAAATTCTAAATTCTAAATTCTGTTGTATGTTTTCATTTGAAAATCCATTATTAGTAATTGAAATAAGTAGAGTATTCGCAATTTTGGCGATATCATTTACTGTTGCAATGTTAGCAACTCCGCTACTTACTCATTTTTTGTATAAATATAAAATTGGTAAACAAATCAGAGATGATGGTAGTTCACCTGTTTTTTCTGCACTTCACAAGAAGAAAGTTGGAACACCGACGATGGGGGGACTTTTGATTTGGATCATCGTTCCGTCTCTAGCAATTTTGTTTTGGTTCTTTTCAACTATTACTGATAATTTTGTTATAAATAGCATGAACTTTCTTGATCGAGCTCATACTTATCTACCTTTAGGAATTCTTGTTTTAGCTGGGTTAGTTGGAGCTTTAGATGATATTATGGGTGTTTTTAAAATTGGTCCAAAAGGTGGAGGGCTTGGAATAAAGGAAAGAATTTTGTTATATACTTTTGTAGCGACGATCGGAGCCTTTTGGTTTTATTTTAAACTGAACTGGGATATGGTGCATATTCCTGCAGTTGGTGATTTTTTTATTGGACTTTGGTATATCCCGCTTTTTATTTTTATAATTGTAGCAACTTCGTTTTCTTTGAACGAAACGGATGGTTTAGATGGATTGGCAGGCGGAGTTACTTTGCCAGCTTTTGGTGTTTTTGGAGCAATTGCTTTCGCGCAGGGGAATGTTGAGCTTGCGATGTTTTGCGCCGCGATAGTTGGAACACTACTTGCTTTTTTATGGTTCAATGTCTATCCAGCAAGATTCTATATGGGAGATACTGGTTCTATGGCGCTGGGTGTGACTTTAGGTGTGGTTGCGATGCTGACTAATTCGTTTTTGATATTGCCTTTTGTTTGTTTTATTTTAGTTATTGAATCTCTTTCGGTCATTATTCAGTTAACTTCAAAAAAATTCAGAGGTAAAAAAGTTTTTAAAAGTGCGCCGATTCATCATCATTTTGAAGCGATTGGTTGGCCAGAATGCAAAGTAACAATGAGATTTTGGATCATTGCTTGGGTGATGGCGGCAATTGGGTTGGTAATCGGACTGATTGGAATGGGGAAGTAAGTTGAAAGTTTAAAGGTAATAATTCTAAAAATAAAAACTATGGAAAAAGAATCCTTATCAGCGTCAATGCTAAAACTAATTTTAGCGATTAGTCTAATTGTTGGAATTGGAGCGGTAATTGGTGTTTTGGGATATTTTTTGACAATGTCGAAAAGTGAGGTTGTGATTAATATCGATGTAGAAAAAAAGGTTATAAAAGATGAAGAAATGATTCAAGATGAAACTGTCGATTGGAAAATTTATAGGAATGAGGAGTATGGATTTGAATTTGAATATCCAGAGAAATGGATTGCAAACAAACATGAGATTATTTCTAATAAAATATATTTAGCAAGTTCAGATATTGTTAATAAAGAATCAGGCGATACGCCGAATTCAATGGAGATTATGATATATAAAAATATAAACGAACTTGATTATAAAAATATTGGCTTAATTAATTTAAATGATTATTTGGACAAATATTCAAATATTTCCGATCCTCCGATAAGAAACGTAGAACCTTTTAGTGTCAAAAGCTTATCAGGGTATTATGCTGATGTTAGAGATTTTGGAGGTGGTAAAAATTATTATATTCAAACAAGTAATTATATTTATGTAATAAGATTTTCTATTAGTGAAAAAGTAATCAATCAAATTCTTTCCACTTTCAAGTTTATAGAAGAATAAAAAATGTAAAAATAAATATTCATAATTCAAAATTCATGCTAGATATATTAATAAAAAATGGAACCGTAATTGATGGAACTGGTTCAAAAAGTTCTATTGTTGATGTTGGGATAGAGAAAGAAAAGATAACTATTTTTGAAAAAACAAAAGAAGTTGAAGCAGGTGAGATCATAGATGCTACTGGAAAGATCGTTTGTCCAGGATTTATTGATATCCTTGATCATTCAGATAATTTTTGGACTATTTTTACAATACCTAGATTAGATAGTAAAGTCACAGATGGTGTAACAACAATAATTGGTGGTAATTGTGGAACATCACTTGCTCCAATATTAGGTGAAGGTTCTATTGAATCTATGAGAAAATGGGTAGATATAGGGAACATAAATATAAATTGGGACAGAATGAGTAGCTTATTCTCTGAATTGCATAAAAAAGATATAGGTCTTAATTTTGGAACTTTAGTTGGACATGAGACATTAAGGCGAGGATTAATGGGAGATCAAATAAGAAAAATTACTGGAGATGAGATCAAAATGATCATGAGAGTGCTTTTAGAAAGCTTAGAAGATGGAGCTTTCGGATTATCTACTGGACTTGTTTTTTCACATGCTCGTATGGCGACTATTGAAGAAATAAGGAGTATTGTACGAATATTAAAAGCTAGTAATTCTTTTTATGCGAGTCATATTAGAGGTGAATCAGAAGAATTGTTACCTAGTGTCAATGAAACAATTCAAATTGGAAGACGGACAGGAGTACCAATTCAAATATCGCACTTAAAGGCCGTTGGAGAAAAATATTGGTCTGATATGCAAAAAGCTATAAAAATGATAGATATAGCTAATGAAGAAGGAATTGATATTAACTTTGATGTGTATCCATATGACACTACCGGATCAGTATTATATATTCTGCTTCCTGATTGGGTTTCTCAAGGAGGTAGAAAGAAAATGATGCAAAGATTAAAAAATATGGAATTAAGAAATAAGATTATAAAAGAGATGAGAGGAATGAACTATGATTATAAAAATATTATTGTTTCTATATGTCCAAGACTTAAAGAAGCCGTTGGTAGAAAAATCACTGATCTTGCTGTAAGTCAAGAAATTAGTCCAGAAGAGGCTATAATTGAATTATTAATTAGCGCAAATGGTCATGTAGTTGTGTTTAATGGGGGAATATTAAGTGAAGATAATATTAAGTTATCTTTGCAAAGTCCATATTCAATCATATCATCGGCAGATGCTGCATATAATACTGAATATGCAAGAACAGGAGAGCTTGTTCATCCAAGATGTTTCGGAACTTTTTCTAGGGTTTTAGGAAGATATGTAAGAGAACAGAAGGTTTTAAGTTTAGAAAGCGCTATTAAGAAGATGACCTCTGATCCAGCTAAAAAAATTGGACTAAAAAATAGAGGTATCTTAAAAAAAGATTTTTATGCAGATGTTGTTGTATTTGATGAAAATAAGATTATAGACAAAGCTAATTTTGAAAATCCTTATCAATATTCTCAAGGTATTGAACATGTAATTATTAATGGAAAGTTAGTTATAAATAAAGGTAAGCATACGGGTGAGTTGGCGGGGAAGGTTTTAAAAAAGACAGGTTAGTTTTATTTTAATTTCTTCTTAATTTCTAAAATTAAAATTATGCTTGAATCAATTTATTTATCAATTCTTCTCGCTGGTTTTGGAGGTGGAGCAGTCAGAGGTTTAGTTGGTTTTACTAAACATCAATTTTCTTATAAAAATGTTGGGTTTAATCTGCCTTATTTTGTTGCAATGATGCTTATTTCTGGAGTTACTGGTCTTTTATCTGCTATTGTTGTTAGGGAGCTTGGTATAACTTTTTTAGAATTAGACTATACTCCAGCAGTAGCTTTTATTGTTGGTTATGCTGGTGGTGATTTTCTGGAAAATCTCTATAAGATCATTATTAAAGAACCTTCGATTTACAAGATTAAAAAATAATAGTAATAATTTAAAGTATAACGAAGTTCAATTTACATCCTAATGTAGAGACGTAGCAGTGCTACGTCTATATAAGGTATAAAATTGTTTTTATGGATGATAGTGATAAGATAAATAATATTATAGAAAATTTAAGAGAACAAGATCAGCAAAATTATGGTGTTGCTGTTTTTGATATTGATTCAAAAATTGTAAAAAACAGTATTGTAGTTTTTGGAAAAGTTTTAACGTATAGTCAGAAAGATCAAGTCTCAGAATTGGCAAAAAAACAAAAAATAAAAATTACTTCCGACAGAATAAAAGTTTTAAGTGATTCTAGCAAAAGATATGAAATCAATTGGGCTGTTGTAAAAGACGCAGTGACAGATCTGAAATTGCGATTTGTTTCTAATAGAATAGTAAATGAAAAAATATTAAAAAGGATCAGATGTTCACAGGCGTTTAAGGGTGAGATCTTGAGAGTTTTATATAAAAATGAAGATCAACTATTAGTCCAGCAGAATGATCTGACATTAGGATGGGTGGACAGAAAAGATGTGATTTTAAAGAAAATTAGCTCTTCCCATGATAAAGCCTGCCCTGAGCGAGAGTCGAATGGGGGGAGGTTGGGAGGGGTTAGAAAACGCAGAAAATTAGGTTTATATAAAAAATGGAAGAGCGGCAATTTTGTGATTAAAGGTAAAGTGATAATTGCAAAAAAGTTCCACAGCCCTAGCGGGACTATGGAACTAACATCTAAAATCATCAGAGAAGCAGAAAAATATATAGGTACAAAATATCTTCTTGGCGGGAAAACTAAAAATGGAATTGATTGTTCTGGATTAGTTCAAGTCGTTTATAAGAATTCTTTAAATATAATTTTACCAAAACATTCGTGGGATCAAAAAGAGATTGGAGAAAAGTTGAAATTAGAGAATATAAAGACTGGTGATCTAGTATTTTTGATAAAAAAAAGCAACAAGCATAAGCATGTTGGAATTGTGAAAAAAAATAAAGATATAAATTTAATTCATGCTTCATTTGATAAAAAGAAAGTTGTTGAGCAAAACTTAGATAAAGTTTTTGAAAAATACGATTTTGTAGAAGTGAGGAGGATAGTGAAATAGAAAATATGAAATTTTTACATAAAAAAGGAAACTAACCTGGGGCTAGTTTCAGCTCAAAATCTTATGAGCGCAAGTTGTTCTTCAATTATTTCTATTTCGATAAAAGGACTACCATATGTTCCTTTTAACAATAGTACTTTACCTTTTGAAATCTTTCTTGTAAATGCTTTGATCGTTTTATTGACCGATAGCTTTACTTTCATTCCGCCTTTTCTCATTTCAGCATTTTCAATAACAAATTCATCATTTTCTGTTATTATCTTTCCATTTGATATTTCTATTAGCGGATTCTTTCTGAGAACAAAAAAGTGACAGTTGTTTTCAGGTAGCTTTTCAGTAATAAATTCTAGAGCGTCCATTACTGTTTTTAGGTCAATTTTTATTTCATACATGAGCTATTTCTCCTATTATTCAAAACCTATCATAAATATAAACATATGTCAATATCAAATCAACTCAATCAATACAAGAATAAAAACATTCATATTGTCGGGATCGGTGGGGCGGAGGGAAGTGCAATCGCGGAGTTTTTAGTGTCTCAGGGAGTCTCTTCGGTCACTGGACATGATTTTTCTTCTAAAGCGGATTTCAAAAAAACTTTTTATAATACTCATTTAAGTCTAAAACCAAAAGAAAGAGAAGGAGCATTAGATCATCTTTTGGATTTGCCTATTAGAATGAATTTTAAAGGTCATTATTTGGAAGGAATTGACCAAGCGGATATGGTTTTTGTTTCGCAAGTTTGGTTTAAATACCCGCAAAATATGCCGATTTTAGAGAATTTGAAAGATAATGGAGTTCCATTCAAGACTATTACTAATTTATATTTTGAACTAGCGCCATGTCCCATTATTTCTGTAACAGGAACAAACGGCAAGACAACGACAGCGAGATTAATCAATAGTATTTTTAATGCTTGGGGGGTTAAAGTCTTTTTCGCTGGGAACGATCGTCAAAATGTTCAGGTTCTAAATAGGCTTAATGAAATGAAAAAAGAAGATATTTTAATTCTTGAAACAAGTAGTACTCAACTATTATTAAACTCTGAAATAAGTCCGTATATTGGAGTTATCACAAATATTACACCTAATCATATTGATGATCATGGCAGTTTTGAAAATTATATTGAAGCAAAAAAGAATTTGATTAGGTATCAAAAGAAAGGGGATTTTGCGGTTTTAAACGAAAAGTTGAAAGTTTATAAAGTACATAAAGCTATAAAGTCAAGGATATTTTGGTTTAGTGGAAAAAAAGAGTTGGAAGAAGGGTGTTTTGTAAAAAATGGGAAGATTATGATAAGAGAAAATGATAAATGCAGGTTTGCAAAAAATCTCCACATCAACACACCCCTAGCCCCTCTCAAGAGGGGAATCGAGATAATGAAGCCAGCAATTGTTTGTAATATAGATGATATAAAAATTCCAGGCAAGCATAATCTTGAAAATGTTTTATCGGCAGTTTCTGTTACTTATCTTTATGGTGTAGATTCGAAAATAATAAAAAAAGGCATATCAGAATATACCGGTATAAAGCATAGATTAAAACTTCTTTACAATATAGATAGAATCAAATATTATGATGATACACAAGCTACCACTCCTGAGGCGACAATTGCGGGTATTGGTTCTTTTGATGGTGATATAATATTGCTTGCAGGTGGAGATAATAAGGGAATGAATTATAAAGAATTGGCGGAGAAAATTAATGATAAAGTGAAATTTCTGATGTTATTTTCTGGTAATGCTTCAGATGAAATTGAAGAGTTGATTGATAAAGATAAAGTAGATTTTATAAGAGTGAAAGATTTTGCTAATGCAATTGAAGAATTAAAAAAATATTATAAAAAAACTGATCCTATAAAAAACGGTACAGTCTTAATTTCTCCCGCGGCAGCTTATTTTTATTCAAAATTTGTAGAAAATTCGGGAAAGAGTTTAAGAGAATGGATCAAATCAGTATCTAGTATCAAGTAGTAAGTATTAAGCAAAATTAGTATTAAATATCAGGCTTGATACTTAATACTAGCTACTTAATACTAATTTATTTTTCCTCTTCAATAAGTTCCAATTCAACTGGATCTGTTGAGATAACTTCGTGTTCTGCTCCACAGGCAGAACAAACTAAAACATCTCCTATATCTGGCATTTCTTCGTCAATTGGAATTGGAGCTCCGCAATCTTGGCAATTTGTCATATGTTTGGCTTAATTATTAATTTTACTTAAATTATAGTTTATTATAGAAAATATGCAATATCTTAGATTAAAATAATTTTAAATGTCAAACTTTCAAAATAAAATCAATAAAAATAAAAAAGGCATCTGGCGATATGCTGATTTTTATGATGAGTTTGTAAAACAGGAGAATAGATTAAGTTTAGACAGCAATGAAAGCAGAGATTCTGTAGGTGCTAAGCACCTACAGAATATGAAGAATTTATATTTTAAGCGAGAAGATGAGAATAAGTGTGGGTCGTTGAAAGAGAGAAGTCTTGCTTATCAAGTTTCACTTGCCAAGCAAAGCAAAAAGAAAGAATTAGTGATTTCAACTTCTGGTAATGCAGGGATCGCAGCAGCAGCATATTGCCAGAAAACTGGAATAAAATTATATATTTTTGTATCTCCTGAAACTGAAAAAGCAAAAATTGTGGAGATGCAAAAATATAATCCAATAATAATAAAATCGTTTCGAGCAATGCGATTGGCAAACTACTTAGCGGCAAAGTATAAAATAGAAAATCTAAGACCATCTCTTAATAATTCATCAATAGAAGGATTTAAGTCAATCGCATTTGAAATATTTGAAGATTTAGGCGAGGTGGACGCGGTTTTTACATATGTTACAAGTGGAAGTTCGTTTATTGGAATTGGTAGGGCATATAAATATCTTTTAGAAAGTAGTGAAATTAAAAAATTGCCAAAACTATTTACTGTTCAGAGCGGAGAGATATTTTCTATTGCATCTGAATTTGAAGAAATTCAAAAACAAAGATCAATAGCTGGTAGGTTAGGAGTAAAAAATACTAGACGGAAAAAAGAAATTTTAGAATTAATAAAACTAAGTGGTGGAAGTGGGATATATGTGAGTGACGAAGAAATTGATAAAGCTAAAAACATTTTAGAAAATAATAATATTTATACCTCTTTTGAAGGTTGCGCGAGTTTTGCGGGAATAAAAACTGTGACTGAAAAAAATAAATTTAATAAAGTTGTTTGTATTCTTTCGGGGAAGCTTAGAGAAAAAACTGATAAAATTGATGAAAGTAGGATCTATAAAGCAGAGAATTTTGAAGAAGTGGATGAAATAGTTGAGTTAAAAAAATAAAATAGAAAATAATAGATTAGAATATTAAATCATAAATCCAAAATTATAAATTCCAAATAAATCCAAAATTCAAATGTTCAAAATTTTAAACTGTTTTTGATTTTGGTTATTGTAATTTATTTGTTATTTGATATTTTGAATTTGTAATTTAATTAATAAGATGACCAGTAATTATAAAAAAAATAAAAAATTACTAAATGCCAAACAGGTTGGTTCTATATTTTTTGTTACTCCAAATCCGAATCGTGGTATTGGACTTGAAGAAGAAATAAAAGACTACCATATAATATGTTCACAGAAGACTGATCTGGTTGATTGTTTAAAAAATGAAAAAATATCTATTTTATGTCTTGACGATGATAATATAAAAAGTTCAGGAAAATTGTTAGAGAGTAAAAAAGTTCTAGATTATATAAAAAAGCAGTCAAAACAAAAAACAGCAAATATAATTACTTTTAAACCAAGTCCAAAAATTCATAAAATTTGTAAAGATAATGGTTTTAGGTATTTAGGAAATGATTGGAGATTAAACAGAAAACTTGAAGATAAAGTTGAGTTTGTAGATATAACCAATAGATTAAAGATCCCAAATGCAAAAAGCAGGATAATCAAAATAGAGGATCAGGAAAGATTTAAGGATAAATTCAATTTTAAGAATAAAAATAAGTATGTTATCCAACTTCCAAGAGGATATTCAGGGAATTCTACTTTTTTAATTGAGAATAAAAATGATCTAGAAAAGATAGTTGAAAAATATGAAAATAGGATTGTTAAATTTTCAAAGTACATAGAAGGTGATGCTTATACTCTTAATGTTTGTGTTGGAAACTTTGGCATAGTTGTAAGCCAACTAATCTATCAGATCACAGGTTTGACTTTATTCAATAAGAATCAACTTGGAACTTCTGGGAATGATTACGTATATAGCGAAAGATTAAGTAGTATCGAAAAGAAAAGGATATTTAATTACACAAAAAAAATAGGTAAATATATGGCGCAGTTAGGATATCAAGGAATTTTTGGTCTTGATCTTATAATTGATAAAAATGATGTTAATCTAATAGAGATTAATCCAAGATTTGTTGGTTCAATTCCAGCGTTTACAAAGCTTCAACTTCAAAATCAAGAAGTATCTTTTTTATTCTTACATCTATCTGAGTTTTTGGGTCTCAATGTCGATTCAGAACTATTACTAGAAGATCTTTCTTATGAGAAATGGAACAAACAGAATATTTTTAGTTTTTCTCAATTAGTTTTAAGAAATACTAAAGATGTTCCAATAAAAATCGTAGAACCAATGGTATCTGGTGTTTATAAATTCGATCAGGATAAGTTGATTTTGAAAAACAAAACTTATAATTTTAAGAATTTGAATGATAAAGAAGTTCTAGTTCAATGTTTAAAGAAAAATAGTATTGTAAGTCCTGATACAGAATATGCTAATATTCAATTTGGATATGGTATAATAGAACATAATCATATTAAAAAAGAATATAAAAAAATAGTTGAAACGATATTAAATAATATACAGTTAAAATAATCATATTTTCTATGAGATTAAAAGGTGTAGATAAAACTCTTCTGATCACAGTCATTGCTTTGTCTGTTTTTGGTTTAATAGTAATATCAAGCGCTAGTGTTGTTATGAGTTATAATAATTTTGGTTATAACCACTATTATTTATCTCATCAATTCTTGTATGGTTTTTTGCCAGGTATTTTATTATTATTTCTTGTTCAAAAAATTGATTACAGAATATTAAAGAAATATGCTTTTTTATTTTTAATAATAACTCTATTATTATTGGTAATAGTTTTTATTCCAGGACTTGGTTATGGTCTAAAAGGTGCAGACAGGTGGATAGTTATTGCTGGAATAAGTATTCAGCCATCAGAGTTTATAAAATTGATTTTTATATTATATCTTGCGGCATGGCTTGAAAAAAGGAAAAAAGATAAACAAAACTTTTCAAAATCGTTGATTCCTTTTGTTGTTATAATCTTAGTTATATCATTTCCTTTAATAATGCAGCCAGACATAGGAACATTAAGTATTATCATACTTACTGCTGTGATAATGTATTTTATGTCTGGAATGAAAATTAGTCATATTTTTATTCTTGCTAGTGGCGGAATTATGGGATTATTATTGTTGATTAAAATTGCGCCATATAGAATGAATAGATTTATGGTATTTTTACATCCAGAATTAGATCCTCAGGGAATTGGATATCAAATCAATCAAGCATTACTAGCCATTGGTTCTGGCGGGTTCTTTGGACTTGGCTTTGGCAGAAGTAGGCAAAAGTTCAATTATCTTCCAGAATCTATTGGTGATTCAATTTTTGCAATAACTGGAGAAGAGTTGGGTTTTATCGGATTATTCGTTCTTTTGACATTGTTTTTGATATTTGCTTTGAGAGGGTATAAAATAGCGAGTAAAGCGCCAGATGATTTTGGAAAATTAGTTGCAGTGGGAATTACCTCATGGATTATTTTTCAGGCATTTATGAATATAGCTGCTATTACCTCATTGATTCCTCTGACTGGTATTCCTTTGCCTTTTATCAGCTATGGTGGATCAGCTTTGATCACATCTTTGATTGGGTGTGGAATTTTACTTAGTATCTCAAAATATAGTAGAAATTAGATATTTGGATATTAAAGTAATGATTTATTGTCCTCTTCTTTTTTCATCTTAAAAATGGTAAAATTACATTGTTATATTGCTGTATTATTTGTAGTATAGTTAACAATTTAACAATTTAACAATTTAACAATATAATTATATGAGAATATTATTCGTAGGTAGGCCTTTAAAGGGGCATTTATATCCAATAATTGCGATATATGAGGAATTTAAAAAGACAATGGATTTCTCAGATTTTGAGTCTTCTGAATTTAAATTAATAACTGCAAAAAATGATTTTGTAAAAGATGTTTTGGAGGGAATCAATATCTCGTGTAGTTTTATATTTTCTGCAAAAGAAAGAGATTCGTTTTCTCCATTAATCATATTGGATATTTTAAAATCTATCATTGGGTTTATACAGTCTATATTTCTTGTTTTCAATTATATGCCAGATGTAATATTTTCGAAAGGTAGTGTTGTATCATTGCCAGTTGTGTTAGTTAGTTGGATATTTAGAATTCCAATTGTTATTCATGAATCAGATGCTATTGCTAGTCCAATTGATAAGTTTATGTTTAGGTTTGCAAAGAAGGTAGCTGTATCATTTCCAAATAATAAAGATATTTATGTATCTAAAAAAGTGTTCTTTTCTGGGAATCCAGTTAGAAATTTTATTATTCAAGCAGATAAAGAAAAAGCAAAACAAAGTTTTGTATTACATAATGAAAAACCAGTATTATTTATTATGGCTGGTACTGCAGGAGCAGAAGTTATAAATAAGTTATTAATTGAGATACTTCCTGATCTGTTAAAAGATTATCAAATAATTCATCAATGTGGAATGGTAAATTATAATTATGTAAGAGGGATTGTCCAGAAGATGAATGTACCAGAATTAAATGACTATCATTTATTTCCATATTTCAGAGAAAGAGCTGCTGATGCGTATAATGCCTGTGATCTAGTAATCAGTAGAGCTGGAGCAAACACAGTTTCTGAGATTATGACAATGGGTAAGGCTAGTGTTCTAATACCTCTTTCTATGGGAAGCAGTGATAAACAACGAAAAAATGCTTATCACTATTCTCAATCTGGAGCAGCAATTTTAGTTAGTGAAAAGAATTTGAAACCGCATTTGTTATTAAATGTAATTAATGATCTATTTAAGAATCATTTAAAAATTATTGAAATGGAGCGAGCTTCAAGGAAATTGTCGTATAATGATGCAGGAAAAATAATTACAGAAGCAATTAAAAAAATAGTAGATTAAAAATTGTTGATTTTTATGAAAATTGATTTTAAAAAAATAAATAAAATATATTTTATAGGAATTGGTGGTATCGGACTTAGCGCTATCGCCAAATTTATGAAATTAGATCAAAAGCAAGTTAGTGGTTCAGATTTGAATCATTCTTTAATCATTGATAATTTGAAAAAAGATAAAATAAAAGTTTATATCGGACATTCGAAAGATAACATAACTAATGATATTGAACTGGTTATTCACACAACAGCAATCTCAAAAGATAATCCAGAATTAAAAAGGGCAAAAGAGCTAAATATAAAAACTATTACATACCCAGAGTCTTTAGGGCTCATTTTTAATAATAAGTTTGGTATAGCTGTGTGTGGTACACATGGTAAGTCTTCAACATCAGCATTGGCTGGCTTTTTGTTAGACGATGCAAAATTTGATCCTTCTATTGTTGTGGGAAGTATCTTGCCGAGATATAAAAGCAATTTGCGTATTGGCAAGAGCAAATATTTTGTTGTTGAAGCGTGCGAGTATGAAAGGTCATTTCTAAATTTATATCCCAAAATCATTATTTTAAATAATATTGAACTTGATCACACAGATTATTATAAAGACATAGAGGATATGAGAAGCGCGTTTGAGGAATTTGTGGGGCATTTGCCCAAGGACGGGATTTTGATTTGTAATGGAGATGATGAAGAAATTATAAATCTAAAATTACAAATTCTAAATAAATTCAAAATTCAAAATTCAAAATTCAAAATTCTATCCTTTGGCTTAGATAAGAATAATGACGTGCGAGGTTGTGATGTTAGATTTGAAAGTGGAATGGCTAAATTTAAGGTACTTTATAATGAGAAAGATTTGGGGGAGTTTGTTTTGAAGGTGCCTGGTCTTTTTAATATTTATAATGCTTTAGGCGTGATTACTTTAGGACTGATATTGGAAATTCCGATTGAAACAATAAAAAAATCCTTAATGAATTATTCGGGGATTTGGCGGAGGTTTGAAATAAAAGGGAAATATAAAAATGCTTTAGTTATTTCTGATTATGCGCATCATCCAACTGCAGTAAAAGCAACAATAGAAGCGACAAGGAAGTTTTATCCAAATAAAAGGATACTTGCTGTTTTTCAGCCACATCAGCACAATCGAACGAAAAAGTTATATAAAGATTTTTTAAACAGTTTTAACGATGCGGATATTGTGATTTTGTCTGAAATATTTGACGTGAAAGGGAGGGAAGAAAGCGATGACCAAAATGTTAGTTCATTAAATCTAGTGGACGATATAAGAAAAAATTGGGAAATTGAGAAATTAGATATTAATTCTATTTTTTATTCTAGGAATTTAGAAGAAACGAGAAAGATGATTGATAAGTATATTGAACCTAATGATATTCTATTGATCATGGGGGCGGGGGATATTTATAAAGTAGCAGATGACTTGATTAAATAAGAGGTTATTGATTTGTCATTATGATTTAAAATTGTTAAGTATGGTTTTGTAATGACTAAAAAATTTATCAAAAAAAGTGTGGTCGATTTGATAAATTTTTTAGGTTTTTAATATTTTTATTTAATTTTTAAATTATTTTTGCGTATATTTTTTTGATGTTAAAATCAAAATTATTTAAAAGCGTAAAAATTAAAAAGGAGGACAAGATGCATAAACAACAAATCAAAAAAATTGCGGGATTATTTTCAATAATTTTTGCATGTTCGGTGTTTAGTTTTAGTGTTACTCAAATAGTTAGCGCTTCCGAACAGATAGAGAAAATTAATGTTTCTTATGATAATGAGTTAAATTCTAGAACCCCAGATATAGTAAAAGACGCTTCTGTGTATATTAGCATTGGCAGAAGAATAACTTATGGAGATGAGTCAATGCGCTATATCGGAAAACTTGATGTTTCGTCATTAAACAGTACGGAAATGGAGACAGCTGTTTTGACTATGGACAGAGTAAGCACAAGTTGGGACGGCAACGGAGATTATTCACTTTATAAAGTTAATGAAAGTTGGGATTCATCAACCGTTACTTGGAATAATCAACCAGCAATAAATATAGTTGAAATTACTAGGGGAGTAGTCGGTAGTTATGGAATTATGGAATTTAATATTTCTAATTTAGCGAAAGAATGGGCTAATGACCCAGAATCTAACAATGGTTTTTTAATAATGAAAAGCGAGGAGTCAAGTATTCCTAGTAATGAATATGGGTTATTTGCTTCTTCTAATTATCCTGAAGCAGGATGTGAAACAATACCATATTTATCAATTACTTATATAAATGAAGATCCAGCTATTGCTATAATCTCTCCAAATGGTGGAGAAGTATGGGAAAACGGAAAAACTTATACGATAACGTGGGAGCAAGAAAATGTTGATAAGCTCACGATTTTTTTACAGCGTGGTTCTACTGGTTATCCTGTGGTGTATAATCATCTTGTTGATATTAACGCTGAATTTGGAAGTTATGATTATACTGTTCCTGAGAATGTTCCCGAAGCTGAAAATTACAAAATTTGGATAATTGCCTATAAGACAGGATTCGGACAAGCGCAAGATTACAGTGATAATTATTTTAACATTAGAGAAGAAACTCTTTTTCCCGAAATTAATGGAGATTTAGATCATGACGGTGATGTTGATTATGACGATTTTATGGTTTTTTATGGCGCGTGGGGTTCGTGTGAAGGGGATCCAAGATTTAATCCAGAAGCTGATTTTTATCAAGACGGATATATAAATTTTATTGATTATCAGTATTTTATTGTTTATTATAGAGAATTCAATGGACTCTAAAACACTAACAACGATTATTCAATAAAAGCGGTGGAATAAAAAAAGATGATGTATGAAGATCATACATCGTTTGTTGGTTAACTTATTTTTCTATGTTAAAGCTTTTTTTAATCATTTCCTGATAAATATATATCAAGGGCTGATAAATTCTTCTCGTCTCCTCTATATTCATCTAAAAGCTTTTGGATTATATCTGGTTTTTCGGTTTCGTCCATCTTGTTTATCTCCTAATTTTAGAATACTATGTTTATAATATAAGTCAATAATATGCCAATCAAAATTCAGGAAAATATTTCACTTTCAAAATACACTTCATTTAAGATCGGTGGTCCAGCGAGGTATTTTTGTGTGGTAAAAGATATTGATGAAATAAAAGAAGCATTAGAATTTACGGGGAAGAAAAAATTGAAAGTTTTTGTTTTAGGAGGCGGTAGTAATTTATTAATAGCAGATAAAGGGTTCGATGGACTAGTGATACGAATTCAAAATTCAAAATTCAAAATTCAAAATTCTAATATTATTTGCGGAAGTGGACTATCTTTAGCTAAATTAGTATTTGAATTAGCAGAAGCTGACCTAACGGATATTGAATGGGCAGCGGGTATTCCAGGAACTGTTGGTGGGGCGATTGCGAATAATGCGGGGGCTTTTGGAAAATGTATGGAGGATGTTGTAAAAGAAGTTGAAGTTTTAGAGATTAATCGCTGGCTCCATAGTCCCGATAGGGCTGTGGAGCCTATTGCACAAAAAGGTTCCACATCAACACATCTCTTACCCTCTTCCTCCCAAGGCGGACAAGCAAGAGGGGAATTATCACAATGGAACCAGCGTATGTTTACTAACAAACAATGCCAATTTTCTTATCGCAATAGCATTTTCAAAAAAGAAAAAAAGTATATTATCTTGGACGCTGTTTTGAAATTAGAAAAAGGGGATCAAGAAAAAAACAAAAAAACAATTGCAGAAATTCTAGAATCAAGAAGAGAAAAACAGCCGTTAGAGCATCCCAGTGCGGGGAGCGTGTTTAAAAATCCAGTTGTTGATGGTGCTCATTTAGAAAAATTAAAAAAAGAATTTCCAGAGTTAAATGAAATCGTTAAAAATAATACTATTTCTGCTGGTTGGATGATCGAACAAATTGAAGGATTAAAGGGGAAAAAGATCGGTGGCGCAATGGTTTCAGAAAAGCATTGTAATTTTATTGTTAATGTAGAAAATGCTAAAGCAGAAGATGTGATCATACTTATCAGTCTGATCAAACAAAAAATCAGAAGCCATTTCGGGATTCAATTAAAAGAAGAAATTGAATATATTGGATTTTAGATCATTTTAACATATAAACATATTAACATTTAAACAAGAACTTCTGTTTAGTTTTTTGAAATATGATAATTAAATTATGTTTAAATGTTAATCGGGTGTTCTATCTAGTATTTTTAGAAACACCTTCTTTTTTTATCTTAAAAATGGTAAGATAAAATTAATAACACACCCCAACCCCTCTCAAGAGGGGAATAATTTATTTTATGCTTGGAATTTTTGAAAAATATTATAATTTATATTCTTGGTTTCCAAGAATGGAAAAAACCACCTTTGATGTTTCATTGGTGCATTTTTTATTGATGTTTGGATATAAACTCTTTTCGTTATATTATCCACTTTTTTTAATTTCAATTGGATTTTCAATTCTAAATATAGGAAGTATATATCTGCTTACATATTCTGTGATCGCTATTTCTTCTGTGATCATAAATTTCTATATTCATAGATTTAATCCTTCAAAAATCGCGGCGCTTGGGATCTTCGGATATGGAATTTTCGCGCTATTGATGATTATAAGTCATAATTTAATGGTTTTTTATATTGCTCAGATAATTCTTGGTTTTTCTGCGGCGGCGTGGCTGGTATCTTTGAAATTGATTTTAATGAAAGCTAAAACTCAAAGCAAAAATCGCAGTTTCGGGTGGTTTTATTCAATGCCTCATTATGCGGCAGCGGTTGCTCCAGCTATTGGCGGATTGATTATTTGGAAGTTTGGTTTCATAGGAGTTTTTACTTTAAGTGTTTTAATTCAGTTTGCTAATGCGTTTTATGCTTATAAAAAGTTGAATGGAAAATCCCATTGTTGGCTCCATAGTCCCGATAGGGCTGTGGAGCCTATTGCGCAAAAAGGCTCCACATTAACACACCCCTTACCTCTCTCAAGAGGGGACTCGCCACAATGGAGCCAACGCATCAGAAAAAACTACAGCGAGATTCTAAAGATCATAAGATCAGATAAAGCTTTTATTTCAATTTTGATCTCTCTGTTTTTTGTTTTAATTCTTGGAGGAATTTATAGGGCATTTTTTATTTTGTTCTTAAAAGATATGTCTTTTTCTCAAGAGGAGATAATCAAATTTATCATTTTAGCTTCAGTTGCTTATTTTCCTCTTTCGGTATTAGTTATAAAAATAATTGAGAAATTAAAAAGTAGAAAAATTATTAGTGGAGGAATATTAGTTGAAGGAACGGCAACAATTGTTTTTGGAATTTTTGCAAATATAATGAACCTATTCGGATTATTTATGATTATGATAATTGATTCTCTTGGAGCATTGGCGCTTGGAAGCGGGAAAAGCGCTTTGCTTTCCAAGAAATTGAAAAATTATAAAGAGGAAGCATCAACAATAGATACTGTTTTAACGACTCTTGGTCCAGCGATTGGTGCTTTTGTTGGAGGCATTGCGATCTCATATATTGGGTTTGGGAATACATTTTTGTTTGCGGGAATAATTGTGTTTGTAATGGGGATTGCTTCTTATTCTTTTAAGCTGAACGGTCATTGACGCATATTTGTTATCATGCTATTTTAAATTTAGATAATAGATTATATGAGAACTATGCAAAACTATAAACAACAATATACAATAGAAGCTATGGAAATGATGATGGAATTACTGCATTAGTAGTTTGTTTTTAGTTTGTTTGCAAAGTAAATTAAGAAGAAACTGCTAAAGGCAGTTTTTTGTTTTGTGAATTTTATAAAAATAAAAATTATTAAGATCAAAGAGGTGGTTTATAATGACGGAATCAGAAGCAAGATCGTTTTTGTTTTCTCCAAAAAGAAAAGAGAAATTAACAAAAACTGAGGAGAGTTTAGCACATTCCTGTGAAGCTTATATCTCTACGCAGTTTAATATAACTGTGTGTGAGATGGAAAGAAATCTTTCTTTATGCACAGAAGAGAGAAAACAGTTGGATAAAAAGTTATTTACTGCGAAACAAGATTTACAGCAAGCTTGGGAACATTCTGAAGAGTGCTTAGGACTTAGTCGTTTTAAGTGGTCTGAGCAACTTAGAAGAACTGTACGCAAGACGGATAGAGAAATTTCTTTATGCATTAAAGAACTCAGGCAAATCCAGAATCTATATTTGGAAAAAATATTTGAAATTCAAATGATTAAAAAGGAGTTGAGATCATTTGAGTCTTCAAGAAGAGGAATATCTGGTAAGCTTGAAAATGACATTAAGGAACTTTTGTTTGCACAAGAAATTTATGATATTCAAGTTTCAGATGGTGTGCTCAAGGTAATGATAGATATATTAAAAAGTGGGAGAAAGATTACTAGCGGTGCCAATATTTGTCATGGAGATTGCGTGAAATGTCAAAATAAAAACTGTCTAAAAATAGATAGTATAAAAACAGATTGAGAGATGTAATAAATCTCTCTCTTTTTTTATTCTAAAATTCTAATTTTGTTAATATGATTATATGATATTTCTCTTGATAAATACAAAATCTATGCTATTATGAATTGTAGTTAAATAATAACAAAAACAAAATGAATATTATTATAAAAGGTACAAATCTAGAGTTACACGAGGATTTAAAGGCTTATGCTAATGAAAAGATCGGTGGATTGAAAAAATTCATTGAAAATGATAACATTAACGAAAATAGTATTATAGCAAGAGTTGAGCTTGCGAAAACCACACAACATCATCAACAAGGAGATATATATAAAGCGGAAGTTAATTTGCAATTTCCAGGAAAAATGATCAGGAGTGTTGATGAAAGTGATGATATTTACAAATCAATTGATAAAGTAAAAGACGAGCTTAGGGGAATGATAACGAGCTATAAAGATGAAAAAATGACAAAGACAAGAAGAGGAGCAAGAATGATAAAAAGATTAAAAGGAATTTCTCCGCTTGCTTGGGCAAAAGGGGAATTTAGGAAATTTGGTCTCAGAAAAAAGAGATAAAAATGATGTTTTTATAATAGTTATCTTGTAGGAATTTTTGCGGGAACGGATTTGCCTGTCCGCCTTGGGAGGGTAATCCGTTTCTGATGTTTTGAAAATAAGTAAAATTATATTGCAAATTTTATTTTTGTAAAAACGAAAAATGAAATTTCAAAACAAAAGGAACTGTTTGTAAAATAGTTCCCACAAAATATAAGAGGTAAATAAATGAATGAATGAATGAATAAATTAACAAATGAACAACTAGTAAAGATGAAAAAATGGAAAAGAATAGACATTTTTATTATTCGTGTTATTTTGATTTGGTTTTTGTTTTCAATAATAATAATTTTTTGTTTGCCTGTTTCTTATGAAAGATTTGGTGAAGTGTGTAAATTTGTGTTTTTTGCTAATTGTATTTTACTTACAATGGAAATAATGCATCATAATTTTTTTAGATGTCCGTGTTGTGGTGCTTACCAAAAACTAGGACAGCTTAATTGTATTCATCCATATTTTGTTAATTCTTTTCCTAAATTTCCTTTAAGGTGTCGAAAATGTGATGTTTTGTTTCAATACGAATCTGAAGTTTTGGAGTCAGATTTCTAATTAACATATACATTTTACTTTATAACTTTATTCACCCAGTTAAATTGCTTTGCACTTCACTTTAGTGAAGATTTAACAGGATAAAATTTTAACTTTAGTTGAGTTGGGTAAAAGTGGAATTTAAGAAGATTAGGAGGAATAGAGATAAGAGATAGAAAGCATTTTTGGAACTCTCGTTAGCTCCATAGTCCCGTAGGGCTGTGGAGTCTGAATGCAAGCTGGTGATATTTCTTAAAATTTATTTTTTATACAAATCCTTGCATTAAAGGTTCGCTGTGTGCTGGTTAAGGATTCTGTCCTGAACCAATAACAAAAATATGCGCTTGCCAAGTTAAATTTTTGCGGGAACTGTTTTGTAAACAGTTTCTAATGTTTTCTAAGCAAATAAATATTGTTGCATTTTCAAAACATTAGAAACTGGTTAAAAAAACCAGTTTCTGTGATGAAGAAA
Source organism: Minisyncoccota bacterium (assembly GCA_023142995.1). Lineage (GTDB taxonomy): Bacteria > Patescibacteriota > Minisyncoccia > JAHIHE01 > JAGLIN01 > JAGLIM01. The sequence continues at coordinate 91,669 of JAGLIM010000006.1, forward strand.
TTTTTGACAATAAAAAAAGAGACTCGGTTTCTCTGAAATGCGGTAGAGATACCGAGCCGTATTGTTGTTATTTTTTATTTGTTCCTTTTTTCAATCATTCTTATAATTGTGAAAAGGAGGAATGTTATACCTATAACGGTTGCAACACCATATAGGAAACATTCTATTCCTAACACTATGTCTATTATGCACAGTAGACATAGTATTATAATGTCTATGAAGAAAATAGCTGTTTCTATTTTCTTCCTGTCTATTGTTATTTGCATTATCATTTCCTTCTTACTTTTCTTTCTCCGTGATACTCAGCTCTTTTTCTTTCATTCTCTTGCATCGCTAATTCTAGCTCTCCATCATTATTTGCGACCTCTTCTAGAAATGCTGTCATTACTGTGTTTGCAATTTCGTCTCTTCTTTACATATTTATTCCTCTTGTTCTTCTTATATCGCCTCTCATATTCTTTTCCTCCTTAACTAAATTATCAAATAACATTCAAATACTGACTAACTAATTTATCATAAAATTAAAACTATGTCAAGTCTTTTAAACAAAATCTTCGGAGACCCAAATGAGAAAGAATTGAAAAAAATTAAGCCGATTGTTGATGAGATAAATAAACTGGAAGAGAAATTCCAAGGTTTTTCTGATGAGGAATTAAAAAATCAGACTAAGATATTCAGAGAAAGATTAGAAAAAAATGAAACACTTGATCAAATTTTACCAGAAGCTTTTGCTGTCGTGCGAGAAACATCAAAAAGAGTAATGAGCCAAAGACATTATGATGTTCAGTTGATTGGCGGGATTGTTTTGCATCAAGGAAAGATCTCTGAAATGAAAACTGGAGAAGGAAAGACTCTTGTTTCAACTTTGTCTATATATTTAAATGCGATATCTGGTAAGGGAGTTCATCTTGTTACTGTTAATGATTATTTATCTAAAAGAGATGCCAACTGGATGGCGCCCATTTATCATTTTTTAGGATTGAGTGTTGGTGTGATTCAGCATGATGTATCATACTTGTTTGATCCGCAAACAAAACCAGATGAAAACGAAGTAACAGTTGAAATGGAAAACTTAAAAGAAATAACTCGGAAAGAGGCTTATGCTTGTGATATCACTTATGGAACGAATAATGAATTTGGATTTGATTATTTAAGGGACAATATGGCAGTTAACAAGTCTCAAATGGTTCAGAGAGAGCTTAATTATGCAATTGTAGATGAGGTGGATAGTATTTTGATTGACGAAGCAAGAACTCCTTTGATCATATCTGCGCCTGATTCTGAATCAAGCACGATGTATGAGACATTTTCAAGAATCGTTCCACGATTAGAAAACGAACAAGATTATACAATTGATGAGAAAATGAGGGCTGTTAGTTTGACAGATAGTGGAATTGAAAGAGTGGAAAAAATGTTGAATATGAAAGATATTTATAATGAAGGAGGATTAATGTTCGTTCATCATCTTGAGCAAGCTTTAAAAGCAGAAATTATTTTTAAAAAAGATAAAGATTATGTTGTTAAAGAAGGAGAAGTTGTTATTATTGATGAATTTACAGGAAGAACAATGCCTGGAAGAAGATTCAGTGAAGGTCTTCATCAGGCAATTGAAGCAAAAGAAAATGTAAAAGTTCAAAAAGAAAGCAGAACTTTGGCAACGATAACCTTTCAAAATTATTTCAGACTATATGACAAACTTGCAGGGATGACAGGAACTGCCGTGACCAATGCAGAAGAATTTTCAAAAGTATATAGTTTAGATGTTATTATTATTCCAACGAATAAAATATTAAAAAGAATTGATAGAGTTGATTCGGTGTATAAAAATGAAAATGGAAAATTTACAGCTCTGATAAGGGAAATTACAAAAAGAAACGAAAAAGGACAACCTGTGCTTGTTGGAACGATCTCAATTGAAAAATCTGAATTATTAAGCGAGCTTTTAAAGAAAGAAGGGATATCTCATGAAGTATTAAATGCAAAATATCATGAAAAAGAAGCATTGATAATCTCTAATGCTGGACAAAAAGGAGCAGTCACAATTGCAACTAATATGGCAGGACGTGGAACAGATATAAAATTAGAGAAAGGTGCAGAAGAATTGGGTGGTCTTTGTATTTTTGCAACAGAAAGGCACGAAGCAAGAAGAATTGATAATCAGCTCAGAGGAAGGTCTGGTCGTCAAGGAGAGCCAGGGGAGACTCAGTTTTTTGTTTCTATGGAAGATCATCTTATGCGTGTTTTTGGTTCTGATAAAATGAAAATGATGATGGATAAGTTGGGAATTGAAGAAGATATGCCGATTGAGAATTCTTTTATTTCAAAATCTATTGAAAATGCTCAGACAAAAATTGAAGGTTATAACTTTGATATCAGAAAGCATGTTTTAGATTATGATGATGTGATGAACAGACAAAGAGAAATTGTCTATAAGAAACGAAGAGAGGTTTTGGAAATCACTGAAAGCATTGAAAAAACAGATAAACAGATCACTAAAGATAATTTTCCTGATCTATTAAAATTAAAAGATAAGATATTAGAAATGTTTGAAAACCAATCTCAATATATTGCTTCGGTTCATAGCGCAGAAAGCAGAAGCAATTGGGATATAAAAGGAATATTGGAGGCAGTTAATAAAGTTGTGCCAGTAAACGGAGATTTTGAAAAAGAAGTAAAAGATAATATAAATTCTGACAAACCAGATGAAGAAGTGAGAAGTCTTATCACTGATCTGACCTTTAAAATTTTCTCTGATGCTTATAATAAAAGAGAAGATGAGATTGGATATGAAGCTGCGAGACAAATTGAAAAAATGGTAATTTTGAAAAACATTGATATGCTTTGGATGGAGCATCTTGATTCAATGGATTCTTTGCGGGATGGTATTGGACTTCAGGGCTATGGACAGAAAGATCCATTAGTAGAATACAAAAAAGAAAGTTATAGAATGTTCCAGACATTATTGGGAAGCATTGAAGAAAATGTCCTCTCATCTATATTCAAAGTTCAAGTTGTAAAAAAAGTTGAGTCTCCTATGGAGAACAAAAATATTTCCACAAGTGGAGGCGCAGAAGAATCTGCATCTCCAATTGGTCCACAGAAAAAAATTAAGAAAATAGGAAGAAATGATCCTTGTCCTTGCGGAAGCGGAAAGAAATATAAAAAATGTTGCGGTACATCTTAGCATTTTAACATGTTAACATTTTAACATTTTAACAAAAGTTTGTCATTCCTGCGGAGGCAGGAATCCAGTTAATTTCAATAAACAATATTTTTCATTGACATTATGCAAATAGTAATAATACGAAATTTTGATTTTACGCCAAAGCAAATAGAACGCTTAAAGAAATTAGGCGATGTTAAATTTTATGGTGACTCTCCTATTACCAAAGAAGAATGGTTAAATATAGCGAAAGAAGCGGATATTATTTGTAGTGGAAATTTTGGCTTAAAATATAACTTAAATAAATTAAAAAATGTTTTTATAACATATCCCTTTGTTGCTCTTGATGGTATTAATATTGAACAGTTGAAAAGAAATAATATTACATTGGCAAATAGTCCTGGTTGTAATAAAGATGCTGTGTCAGAATGGGTTATATCTATGATCTTAAATTTATTTAGAAAATTTCCCCAGTTTATTAAAAATAATAATTTGCCAAAAGGTGAGATGCCAGAAATAACACAGAGTATTAAAAATAAAAATATAACTATTTTAGGAAAAGGTAATATTGGATCAAGAGTTGGTAAATTATGCGAAACTTTTGGAATGAATATTGTATTTTTTGAAAGAGGAGATAATTTATTAGAGAAGGTTAAGAATGCGGATATGATAGTTAATTGTTTGAGTCCAAACGAAGGCACGGTTAATTTGCTAAATAAAAATTTCTTTTTCTCTTTAAAAAAAGATTCTTATTTTATAACTTTTACAAAAAAAGAAATATATAATTCTGATGCAATGATAGAAGCTTTGGATAAAAATATTTTAAGCGGAGTTGCTGATGATTGTGCAAGTGAAATAGTTGGAGATATTTATAATGATTATTATCAAAAATTATTAAAGCACAAAAAGATTTTAGTAACTCCGCATATTGCGTGGAGCGCTGATAGTTCTATCTACAATGGAAATGAAATGGTTATTGATAATATTGAAGCGTGGATAAATGGATGTCCGCAAAATCTGATTGAATAAAAGATTACGAAAAATATCACTTAATTGAGACAAACTGGATTCCCGCCTCCGCGGGAATGACAGGTTTTGTCTTGTGAAGTAAATAATAGATAAAACCAAAAATACAAAAGATCCTGAGACAAGGATGACAAAATTTTAAGCGGGAACGGATTTGCAATCCGTTTCTAATGTTTTGAAAGCAGGTTAAATTGTATTATGAATTGTGTTTATATAAAAAACGCAAAACGAAACTTAAAAACAAAAAAACTGGTTTCAAACCAGTTCTCGCTAGTGTTTAGTGTTAAATTTGACAATCTAGCAATTCTAATATAAATTTAATCTTATAAGCAATAAACAAATAATAGAAAAAAGCAGTTTTTCTAACTTTACGAACTTTTAACTTACTAACTCCGTTCTATGTCTAGTAAAAGAAAAATATCATTGAATTTTCTGATAATTATAGTTTTGACAGTTATAACTGGCTATATTGTCTATCCTCACAATCAAGGGATTAAAATTCAAAATTACGGGATAAACTATTATAACGATTTGAACTTTCATCTTGGTCTTGATCTGCAAGGAGGGACGCATTTAGTCTATCAGTCTGACCTGTCGCAGATACAAGAAGATGAAAAAGAATCTGCCATTGAGGGAGTTAGGGATGTTATTGAAAGAAGAGTGAACGCTTTTGGAGTTTCTGAACCTATTGTTCAAACATCTAAAAAAGATCGTATCATAGTTGAATTAGCAGGAATAGAAGATGTTAATCAAGCCATCAAGATGATCGGAGAAACTCCTCTTTTAGAGTTTAAAGAGGAAATGACAGAAGAAGAGAAAAACAGTGTAAGGGAACAATTTAAGGATCTAAATGTTCCAGAAGAGCTTTTATCGCAATTCTTTTATAAATCTACAGGTCTTGGAGGAAAGCAGTTAGAACGTTCAGATGTTATTTTTAATCCAAATACATATGAACCAGAAGTACAATTGCAGTTTAATGATGAAGGGAAAGATTTATTTGGGGAAATTACAAGCAGAAATGTCGGAAAACAAGTTGCAATATATCTAGATGGACTGCCAATTAGTGTTCCTGTAGTAAACGAACCTATTACAAATGGAAAAGCAGTGATTTCTGGAAATTTCTCAGTAGAAGAAACAAAAATTCTTGTTCAGCGATTAAATGCTGGTGCGCTTCCAGTGCCGATATCTTTGATCTCTCAGCAAACTGTTGGCGCAAGTTTAGGTAAAGAATCAATTGAAAAAAGCCTGATAGCGGGATTAGCAGGGCTTATTTTATTAAGCTTGTTTATGATAATCTATTATAGGATGCAGGGAGTTATTTCAGTTTTGGCATTAACGATCTATTCTTTAATTTTGCTGTCTATATTTAAATTTATACCTATAACATTAACATTATCTGGTATTGCTGGATTTATATTATCCATAGGTATGGCAGTTGATGCAAATGTTTTGATCTTTGAAAGAATCAAAGAAGAAATAAGGAAAGGGAAACCAATAACAATTGCTATTGATGAAGGCTTTTCCAGAGCTTGGAGTTCAATTTTTGATTCTAATGTTTCGACATTGATCACTTGTATAATTCTAGCTTATTTTGGTACAAGTATCATTGAAGGTTTTGCAATAACGTTAGGAATAGGAGTTGTTTTCAGTATGTTCTCTGCAATTTTTATAACAAAGAATTTATTAAAAGTCTGGACAACGACAAAAATTGGGAAAAATATGTGGATTTTTGGAGTAAAGAAATAATGTTTATATGTTAATATGCTTATATGGTTAAAATAGTTCAAAAAAGAAAAATATGGTTTGGATTTTCAATGATTATGATTCTTGCTAGTGTTTTTGTTTTAGCAAAATGGGACTTAAAATATGGTATTGATTTTACTGGTGGAACTCTGATGGAATTTAGCTTTAAAAATGAAACATTAAATACTGATCAAATCAAAGAATCACTTGAAGATCTAGAATTGGGTGATATTAATGTGCAATTTTCTGGAGATAATAATGTTTTGTTGAGGTTTAAGGATATTGACGAGGATACTCATCAAAAGATAATTGAAAATCTAGAAGCTTCAATTCTTGAAAACAAAGACAATAATGATCAAGATAAGCGATTTAATAATGAGGAAAGTTCAGAAGAAACAATTGAGGCTTCAAAAGACAGTGATTCAAATGAGGACAGTGAAGATATTGTTAGTGCTGATGTGGAATTAGAAAGCGACGATATTGATATTGAAAGTGTTGATGTCGGTCCAGAAGAAACAAAAGAAGAAAATATTGAGGAAAAAAGATTTGATTCAATTGGACCTGTGATTGGAAATGAATTGAAATCAACAGCAGTTCTGGCGATCGTTATAGCAATCATATCAATTGTTTTATATATTGCATGGGCTTTCAGAAAAGTTTCTCGTCCAGTCTCCAGTTTTAAATATGGAATAATCGCTACAATAGCCCTATTCCACGATGTGATTATAACATTAGGAGTATTTTCAGTTTTAGGACATCTCTATAATGTAGAAATTGGAATTCCATTTGTTGCAGCGCTTCTTGCGATTTTGGGATATTCGGTTAACGATACGATCGTTGTTTTTGACAGAACTCGTGAAAATTTATTAAGAGCTAGAGATGATGATTTTGAAAAAACTGTTAATAAGAGTGTTAATGAAACATTGATCAGATCAATAAATACATCATTCACTACTTTACTGGTTTTATTCACACTTCTCCTTTTCGGTGGAGAAACTATTAAATATTTTATTGTTGCATTAATAGTTGGAATAACCGCAGGAACATATTCATCTCTGTTTATTGCCAGTCCGCTACTTGTAACTTGGCAAAAATGGAGTGTTAGGAAAAAATAATTGGAAATTTATTACTTTTTATTTATTAGCTCCAGTCTTCTGACTGGAGCCTTTTGGCTCATACAGAATTTAACCATAGTTTGATTCTCTTGTTCTATTTCGCTATTGATAAAAATTTGTCATTCTGAATTTATTTCAGAATCTTTCATATGCTACATTATACAAAAATATAAAGCGTTAAATGTTTTGATTTAGGACGAAAATGCAATTGATGCTTTTAAAGATAAACAAAAAGATGATTGTGTTTGCATTTTAGACGAAAGGTAATCCATTGGCAATCCGAAAGGGTCGCCACTGCTAGTAGACCTTTTTTGTAAAGTTTTATTTTTACCATTTGACTTAAAATTATATATTGAGTATACTTAATATATAATTATTAAATTAAAATAGTTTGAGTATGATTAAACAATATATTAAAAGAGAACGATACATTAATAAAATAAAACCTTTTATAGACAAGGATATTATTAAAGTTATTGTCGGACAGCGGAGGGTCGGAAAAAGTTATTTGCTTTTTCAAATAATGGATGTTATTAGAAAAAAACATAAATCATCCAATATTATTTATATCAATAAAGAGTTAAATGAATTTGATAAATTAAAAAATTATCAGGATCTTTTGAATTATATAAAAAATAATTCTAAAAAAGACAAAAAGAATTACATTTTTATTGATGAAATACAAGACATTGATGAATTTGAAAAAGCTCTTAGAAGTTTAAAAGCAAGTGGAAGATATGATATTTATTGCACTGGTAGCAACTCAAATCTACTCTCTGGCGAACTGGCTACCTATCTTAGCGGCAGATATATAGAAATTCAAGTTTTTGGTTTGTCTTATCGTGAGTTTTTAGTTTTTCACAAGCTCAAAAATAATCAAGAGTCTCTTTTAAAATATATTAAATACGGAGGATTGCCATATTTAAAGCATTTAAAATTGGAAGATGCAATAGTTTATGATTATTTGAAAAATGTATATAGCACTATTTTGTATAAGGATATTGTTAGCAGATATAAAATTCGCAACCCTGCTTTTTTGGAAAATCTAGTTGAATATCTGGCCGAAAACACTGGAAGCATAGTTTCCGCGAAAAAAATAAGTGATTTTTTGAAATCACAAAAGATAAACATTTCTATTAATATTGTTTTGGATTACCTGTCTTTTTTAACTAACGCTTTTTTCGTTTTTAAAACAGATAGATTTGAGATACAAGGCAAAAAAGTTTTTGAGATAAATAATAAATATTATTTTGAAGACATTGGTTTGCGACATTCTGTCATCGGTTATAAGCAGACTGATATAAATAAAGTCCTGGAAAATCTTGTCTTTTTGCATCTTCGTGTTTTAGGGTATAAAGTATTTGTGGGAAAGCTTGGAAATAAGGAAATTGATTTTGTCTGTGAAAAGCAAGGAAAAAAGATTTATATTCAAGTAGCTTATTTAATCAACGAACAAAACAAGGAAAGAGAATTTGGGAATTTATTGGAAATAAAAGATAACTATCCGAAGTTTGTAGTTTCTATGGATGAATTTATCAGTGATAACGAATGTAAGGGAATTAAGCATATTCATATCAGAGATTTTTTAAGTTCGGATTTTTGAAGATTGATAGTTTAGCAAGAAGAATTTAAAACAGTATGGTAATATGTATTATCATACTGTTTTTATTTTCGTTTTTTTTGACTTTTTTGTTTGGTATGATATTATATTTGTAGAAAATAAACAATAATCCAGTGACCTAACATTTGGGCTTTTTGTTTGGAGTATGGTTTAAATCCAAAATATAAAATATGCGAAAAATTATTAAAAATGATAACAAAGAATTATTTCAAGTTAAATCTGCCTTGAATAAACAAATAAGAACTACTCAGAGCTATTGGCAAAAAATTACAGTTATTAAGCATCCGTCAATTAAAGGAAAAGAAAAAGAGGCAAAGAAAGTGTTGAAATCTCCAGATATGATAAGAGTCAGCAATTCGGATAAAAAAGTTTTTCTCTATTATAAAAAATATCTCAAAAATTATTTATGCGTTGTTGTAAAACATGAAAATGGCAAAGGTTTTATTATAACAGTTTATATGACTAATAAAATTAAAGAAGGGAAACAAATATGGACAAAGCAAAAGAACAAAAATTAAAGGCGATAAAAATTCACTATGATTCATTCGGCAACACTCTGAATGTTTGGTTTGATGATCCTGAAAAAGAATTTATTTCCGAAGAAACGGGAGATGAGGTTATTTTAAATAAAGATAAAAAAGGTAAAGTAATCGGATTTGAGAAGTTGAATTTTTTTAAGAAAGGCAACACCTCAATTAAATCATTGCCTGTTGAAGTGTTTTTGCAGTAACAAATAAATTATGTTTAATAATAAAAAAGATAAAAAGATAATTGAGTTAGATATTAAATTTAATTTAGACACCATAGACAAATGGATTAACAGTGCTTGTAAGACAAATAATTATGCCGACAAAATCGAAAGTATTAAACAAGTAGAACAAGACTGGTGCGATGCATTTATTGTTAGTTATTGCATTGATGTTTTGCCATTTGGAAAAAACAGTGACTATTATTTTCATCGTGAGAAAAATATTTTTTCTAATAGTATTAATGGCTCGGATCTTTTTGATAATATGAGTCCTGCAAGCAAAGATATTAAAGTTTTTACCAAAAATAGAGGAATAGAAGGGGTTGAGTGGCGAATAGATAAGGATGGTCTTATGGTAGCTGTTAACAGAAAGCTTATGCTGTGGGTGCCAGTAGTTAAATTTGCGGAACTGCAAATTCATGGAAAAATAATAATAAATAATCTAAATCTAAAAAATGCAAATCTTTATACTGATGAGCAAAAAATTAAAATACCAATAGAATGTGAAGATAGTACAAGAAATCAACCAAAGAAATTTATTGAAGTATTGGAGCAAACTACTAAATATTCAGCGGGATATAGAAATTCCTTTTGTTCAGTATTAGCAAGCTTAACTTCTGACATTTTGTACTGGAGATAGATCCTTTTTTTACTTGTGCCAAGAAATAAATTAGCGACTGAAAAAGAAAAAAAACTGAAAGACCTTGAGAATGTTCTTGATAATATTGATCAAAAATTGGTCTATTCTTATTTAGCGGAACCAATCTCAAAAACTTTTGGAGTATCATCAGAAGTTATTGAGATTGCCCTAAATGAACGGAAATAATTTAGAATCAACAAAATCTGTCATAAATCAAAATAAGCGCGATTGACGCTTTTACTCAAGTAGATAAAATTGTTGCTGATGTTATTGTCGCTATCCTTGATACAATGACTAACTGTGGCGATATTAATATTGACTTTGCAGATTTAAAAACTATCGTCAAAAATTCCGACGAGACATTTTTTAACAATTCTACTGGCTCAAAAAAAGAAATATCCGCTATTGTAAATAAAATGAAAGGGAAGTTGAAGATAGTTATGATTGGAAATTAAGCGAGGTATGTTGTATTTTTTTATTGAGTAGAAACTGATTTATAATCAGTTTTTTTGATTTTAAAATCTCAATTTTTTATTTTATTGCAATATTACAATTAGGTTCTATGTGGCTATCGCAATATTTATTCAAATATTTAACCATAAATCTCCGATAACCTCTTTTCTGCCGACCGTCAGAAAAGGGGTTATTTTGATTTAATTATAAAAAGGTTTATTTTCTCTTGTGTTGGTTCAGTGTCTTCTGACCTGAATCATATATTTCCATAAAATCGTGAATAACGGAAGAGTAGAAATAATTGGTTCAAGTCAGAGACATTGAACCAACAGAGGCTTATCAATCTTTAGGTTGAGAATATCATAATTCTTTTGAAATTAACTAATTTTGTGAAATTTCACCCTCGCTTTTGCGAGGACTCCGATTCTGTGCGATAGTATCTTGTCTATGTTTGTAATATCTAATTTATTTACTAGCTATTGACATATAATATTAAATGTGATATATTATTCTTACTTGAAATTAGTAATCATTAGTCTAAAAATATGGTAAAAAACAATAGCAAATTAAACAACATTGATCTTAAAAAGGTTATTTTCAACATGATTGAGGAGATCCCAGAACGTCCCAGAAGTGTTATAATAAAAAGGTTTAATCTTGACGGAGAAGGTGTAAGAACCCTTGATAAAATCGGGAAGAATTATGGAATAACAAGGGAAAGAGTAAGGCAAATAGAAACAGAGGCGATTTCTAAGCTTAAAAAAGTTGGTAAGAAACATAATATAGATTTTATTTTTGAATATACAAAAATAAAGATAGAATCCAAAGGAGGAGTGATCAGCGAAGAAAAACTAATTGATATTCTGTTTGAAAAATCCTCTGATGGTGATATCAATAAACATATTTCTTTGTTAATTTTGTCATTAAATGATAGAATAAAAGTAGCTAAAGAATCAAAAGCATATAAGAAAATATATTATTATGAAATTGAGAGTTTAAATAGATTTAAGAACATAGTTGAGAAACTAGAAAATCATTTGCTAGAAAGCCAAAATAATATAACGCTTGATGTTATGAAAGAAATATTATATAAAGATGGTCATTCAAATATCTCGAAAGAATCTCTTAGATCGTATCTTGATTCTAATAAGATTGTTTTGGACAATATCTTAGGAGAATGGGGTCATATGAGGTGGACGCATATAAAACCTAGGAGTGTAAGAGATAAAGCATATTTAACACTTAAGAAAAACGAGAAATCTCTTCATTTTGTAGATATAACAAAAAAAATAAATAAAATATGGGATAATAGTAAAAAGAAGGCCAATAATCAGACTGTACATAATGAGCTAATTAAAGATGATAGATTTGTGCTTATTGGAAGAGGTATTTATGCTCTTTCTGAATGGGGATATAAGCCAGGGACTGTTTTAGATGTGTTGCTTGAAATTTTTAACGAAAATGATAAAAAAGAAATGAGTCAAGATGAAATTATCAAATGTGTACTTGAAAAAAGAAAAGTAAAGAAAAATACGATTATTCTTAATCTTCAAAACAAATCATTTTTTGAAAAATTACCAGAAAAGATATATAGATCAAAATAAAAGTTAAAAAATCAAAATAAAACATGGTAACATTTGTTGTTGTTGTGACAGAGTCTTTCAAGGAGGCTGTATTATTTTTTTTAGAGTGGTGGTGGTTTTTTACTCCACTGGTTTTGTGGACTATTTTTGAACTTGCGTGGGTCAATTATATACAAGAAAGATATTTCAGAAAGATCAAATGGAGTCTCGTTGAGATAAAAATTCCCAAAGAAGTTGAAAAAAGACCAAAGACAATGGAAGAGTTTTTTTCTGCTATATATAGTTCATACGGTGTAGCGATTGATACTATTTATGATGTTTATTTAAAAGGTATATTAGACATTTGGTTTAGTTTGGAAATTGTGAGCGTTGCTGGAGACATTCGTTATTATATCAGAAGTCCAATTAAAAATTTGGAGATGATCGAATCACAAATTTATGCGCAATATCCTGATGCTGAGATAAAAGAAGTAGATGATTATGTTACAGATCTTCCTGATAATATTCCTAGTGATGATTATGAGCTTTGGGGGACTGATATGACATTGAAAAGAGATGATGCTTATCCAATTAGAACGTATAAGGATTTTGAAGATGTTGCATCTGGTGAATTTGTAGATCCTATGTCAAATATTATAGAAGGTGTAGACAAACTTCAAGAAGGAGAACAAATATGGGTTCAAATTTTAATCAGAGCAATCGGTGATGGCTGGAAAGAAGATGCTAACGATCTGGTTATGTCTCTTATAGGCAGGGATAATAAAAAAGACAAAAAGAAAGATGGAATAATAGCTTTTTTTGTTAGTGAAATAGTTGATTTAGGTAGATATGTAATTCTTGGTTTTTTTCATCCGCAAAGTATTCTTGAACAATCAGATAAGGTGCAGGAAAAAGAAGTGCTAAGTATGATGCTTCATTTATCTCCAGGAGAGAAAGAAGTTGTTACTAAGATACAAGAAAGTACTAACAAGCCAGGATTTGAAACAGATATTCGTTGGTTGTATATAGCTAAGAAAGATATTTTCAATAAGACGAAAGGAAATGCTATTACTTTTTCTTATTTTTCTCAGTTTGCCTATCAGGATCTAAATGCTTTAGTTCCTGATGCAAAAACTAAAACTAGCGCTTATTATTTTCTTACTAATTATAGGAAGGCTTGGAAGAAAAAAAAGATTCTCAGGAGATACAAAAGAAGAGAATTTAATCAAATGAGCTATGTTCTTAATGTAGAAGAACTAGCAACATTATTTCATTTTCCGACTTTTGAAGTTACAGCTCCTGTAGCGCCTAGAGTTGAGGCAAAGCGAGGAAAACCACCTTCAGGATTACCTATATAGATTTCGGTTATTTAATTTCATTTATGTATAGTTATGGAAAAAAATATTACTTATTTTGCAAAAACCAATTTTCGAGGAACTGATCATGTTTTTGGTATTAAAGAAGACGATCGAAGAAGGCATATCTATGTGATCGGGAAAACTGGTATGGGTAAAACAAATCTTTTGGAAAATATGATAATTTCTGATATTAGGGCAGGAAGAGGAGTTGCAGTTGTTGATCCTCATGGAGATCTAGCTGAAGCAGTATTAAATTTTATTCCAGCATCAAGAATCAATGATGTTATCTATTTCAATCCAGCAGATGCGAATTACCCGATTGCTTTTAATGTTATGGAGCATGTTGATTCAAAATATAGACATCTTGTTGCATCTGGATTAATTGGTGTTTTCAAAAAGATATGGGCTGATTCTTGGGGACCTAGACTTGAATATTTACTTCGGAATGTTATATTAGCGCTTTTAGAATATCCAGGAAGTACTCTTCTGGGAGTTCCTAGAATGTTCATTGACAAGGAATATCGAAAAAAAGTTGTTAGCAAAGTAAGTGATCCAGTCGTGAAAGCTTTTTGGGTCAATGAATTTACAAAATATTCTAGTCAGTTCACAGTAGATGCGATTTCTCCGATCCAAAACAAGGTCGGGCAATTTCTTTCCAGTTCTCTTGTAAGGAATATAATTTCGCAAACCCAATCTACTATAAATATGAGAGATATAATGGATAATAAAAAGATATTTATTGTCAATCTTGCGAAAGGAAAGATCGGAGAAGACTATAGCGCTCTTTTGGGTGCTATGCTTATTACGAAAATTCAATTAGCTGCTATGGGAAGAGCAGATATTCCAGAAGAAGAAAGAAAGGACTTTTATCTTTATGTAGATGAGTTTCAAAATTTCGCGACAGAATCATTTGCAGGAATTCTTTCTGAAGCCAGAAAATATAGATTGAATTTAATTGTAGCTCATCAATATATTGGTCAGCTTGAAGAAGAAGTTAGAGATGCTATATTTGGTAATGTAGGGACATTAATATCTTTTAGAGTCGGAGCAGCGGATGCAGAATGGTTAGAGAAGGAATATGAACCAGTATTTATGATGAATGATCTAGTTAATCTGGCAAAATATGATATATATTTGAAGTTAATGATAAATGGTGTTACGGGCGATGCTTTTAGTGCTTCTACTTTGCCACCTGGAGATGTTACTGAAAAGAGTAATGCAGAAAAGATAATTAAGGTGTCAAGGGAAAGATATTCTAATAAAAGAGAGGTAGTAGAGGATAAGATTTCAAGGTGGTCTGGGATGGAAGATGACAAAGAAGGAAATAACAATAATCAAGTTAGGGAAAATGTATTAAAAAAGAACAAGGAAATTATTGATAACAGGAAAACATGGGATGCATCTTGTAAAATTTGTGAAGAAAAAATAAAAGTTCCTTTTGAACCTGATCCCAAGAGAGCAATATACTGTAAAAATTGCCTTGTTGAAGTTAGAAAAAAAACGACAGAAACTGTAAAAGAAAATAAAGTAGATACTCCAAATATTGAGAAGAAAAATGACATAAAACCTGCAATTAATATTTCAGATAAACCCAGTCAACAGCAAAAAGTTAAACAACAACAGGAAGCTGAAGTGATCAAAAAGACAATTGTAAAAAAAGAAGTGGAACAGGATAAAAGCGTTGTCAAAGAAGATAGCATTAAAAATGATATAATAAGTGCAGATGTCCAAAAAGATGATAATCAAAAAAATAAGTTAGCACAAAAAAGCAGCGATGTAGAAATTAAAGAAGGAGAAGTTATTAAGTTTTAATAAAATCTATTTTTTTGACAAAGATCTTTAATATGATAGACTGTAATTATAAGTTAAATTATTTATGAAGATATTAAAAAACCAATTAATTTGTTGTTGTTGCATACTGTAGATCAGGTTGGTTTTTTAGATGTTTAAATTTTGTTTATATTATTTATAAAAAATCAACCTGTTAGGTTGTTTTTTATTTTGTATATTAGCTAGAGTTGTAATAATATCAGTTATTATGACCTTAAAAGTTTAATTGAAATTAACTAAAAAATATGATTTATAAAAGCGTTTTAGGTCTGATTGGCAATACGCCGATGGTGAAAATAAATAAGCTTGTCAGTAGCGATGATGCAACAGTTCTTGCTAAATTAGAAGGATATAATCTTGGCGGTTCTATTAAAGGAGGAATGGCTTTTTATATGATTAAAGAAGCTGAAAGATCTGGAAAGCTGACGAAAAATAAAACGCTTATTGAAGCAAGTTCAGGAAATACTGGAATTGCGATGGCGATAGTCGCTGGGGTTAAAGGATATAAAATTACAATTGTTATTCCAGAATCGGTAAGTGTTGAGAGGAGAAAACTAATAAAAGCGTATGGTGCTGAGCTTGTTTTATCTTCGGGACAAGAAGGTACAGATGGTGCGACCAAAGTGAAAAATGAGCTATTAAGAAAAAATCCTGATAAATATATAAATCTTGATCAATTTAAAAATCCAGCTAATGTTTTAGCTCATTATAAAATTACTGGGAAAGAAATTATGAAACAAACAAACGGGAATGTTGATATGGTTGTTCTCGGAATCGGAACAGCGGGTACTGGAATAGGTGTTTCAAAATGTTTAAAAGAATATAATTCAGAAATTAAGATTGTTGGTGTTATGCCAGAAATAGGTGCGCGCGTTCAAGGACTTAGAAATTCTGAAGAGCTAAAGAATGCAAACTTTTTTAGAAATAACGCTTTTGATGAAATCATTGAGATATCAAAAGAAGAAGTGTCAAAAACTTTTTCCATCGCAAGAGATCTTGCGGAAAAAGAAGGAATTTTAGCTGGGATGAGTTCTGGTGCCATTATGTATATTGCTCTTCAAAAAGCAAAAAAATTGAAAAAAGGCAAAACGATAGTAGCAATTTTACCTGATAATGGAGAAAGATATTTAAGTACTGAGTTATTCGAATGAATTAATACCTGTGGATAACTTTATTTAATTTTGTTTTTATCTTTTTAACATTATTTGTTTAAGATAAGCCGTTTTATTGAATTTCAAAAATTAAAATATTAATCGCGGTCGGAGCTTTTTAATCTCGAGTTTTTTGTTTTAGAATTTATGTATTTTGATCTTGCTGTGTCTTATAATAAAGGAATGACTTAGAATGTGAAAATTTTGGTTTACACTTCAATATTCTTTAAGCGGAGCAGTTGTGCTCAGGACAATTCATCGCGTATAGTTCTCCATAAAGTCGAACAATATTAAAACACACTATAAAAAACATAAATATTCTTCGACCTTGTGGAGAAGTTGCTCACATAGAGTTCTCCATAAAGTCGAACAATATTATTATCTAATGATATAGAAAAAGTGAACTCCAGTAATTTTTTGCTTTTTTGTGGGTTTTACTAAAAATGATAACATTATGTTTACTTATTTTTTAATTTTATCGTAGTTATGAGATTAACTGGATCGTTGTTGTTGCATTTCTTTTGTTTTTGTTATATAATTAACATTATAAGTGTAATATTAATTAGAAATAAAGTGTAATTTTGGTTGTTTTATTCTATTGATAAAGAATTTTCTAAAATCAATAAAGAAAATGCTAAAATTCAATAAAAAAGAAAGGAACATATATTTTATGGATATTGAATTAACTGATCAAAACTTTAAGGAGGAAGTAAAAGATTATAAAGGACTTGTCTTAGTTGACTTTTGGGCTCCATGGTGCGGTCCGTGTCAAATGATGGGACCGATAATAGAAGAGCTCTCGGATGAATTTGAAGACAAAATAAAGATTGCAAAATTAAATGTTGATGAAAATCAAAATGTTGCGGGTGAGTATGAAATTCTAAGTATTCCAACATTAAAAGTCTTTAAAGATGGAGAAGTCATTGAAGAGTTAACGGGACTTCAACCAAAAGAAACTTTGAAAGAAAAATTAGATAGCATATTAAAAAATAATCAATAAAATAATTATGACAAAAAAAATCGTAATAGATCAAGAATTATGTATTGGATGTGGTGCTTGTGTAAATCTATGTCCTGATGCGTTTGAATTGCAACATGACGGTAAATCAAGAGTAATAATAGAAAGTGGATGCGGTGATTGCGATTGTGATATGGTAACTAATAGTTGTCCCGTTGGAGCAATAAAAGTAACTGATCTATAAATTGTTTATATTTGTTATTTTATAAACAGATAATTCTAAATGAAAATGAATATATATGATCTAATAATTCTAGGTGCTGGTCCTGCTGGAATGTCAGCATCTATTTATGCTTCAAGATATAAGATTAACCATATAATCATTGGGAATATATTTGATGGGTCTGTTGCGAAGGCTCATTTGATTGAAAATTGGCTAGGTGAAAAATCAATAAAAGGAACTGATCTAATGATGAAATTTAATGATCATATTAAAGACTTTGGTACAAATCTGATTGTGGAAGATATTGTTGAAATAAAAGAAGAAGAAAATGTTGAATTTGGCAGAAATGTGTTTAACATAAAAACTAATAATAATAAAACGTATAGGTCAAAGTCTATATTAATTGCTCTAGGTACTAAACATAGAAAACTAAATATCTTTGGAGAAGAAGAACTATTAGGCAAAGGTGTTAGTTACTGTGCGGTATGTGATGGAGCTTTTTTTAAAAATAAAATTGTTGCTGTTGTAGGTGGAAGTAATTCAGCAGCTATGGCGTCCATAATGTTATCTGAGCATGCTGATAAAGTTTATTTGATCTATAGAAAGAAACCTTTGAGATGCGAGCCAATTATGACAGATAGGATCAAAGAGAATAAAAAAATAACAATTTTATATAATACTAATGTGACGAAAGTATTAGGTGAAAATAGGGTTAAGTCAATAGAACTTGATAATGAATATGATTCAAGTAAAGAGATCAAATTAGATGGTTTGTTTATTGAAGCTGGTTCAGTACCTTCTGCAAGCTTAGTAAAAGAATTAAATGTAAATGTTAACGACAGTGGTTATATTATTATAAATTCAAACGGGGCAACTAATATTGAAGGAGTTTACGCAGCAGGAGATATTACAAATGGTTCTAATGGGCTTCGTCAGATTGTAACTGCTGTTTCAGAAGGAGCTATTTCTGCAACAAGTATTTATAAATATTTAAAAGAAAAATAATTATAAAAATAAAATCTTCACAAAGTAAAATTATTGTATGTTTAAGGAATTACAAGATGGATATGAAAATAAAATTAATAGATTTCTTAAACCAGATGGAAAGGTATCACCTATAAGGTTGTTTTTGTTAAGTTCTATAATGTTTTTAGTTAGTGGAGCCGTTTTTTATTATGATTACTTTTTAGATTGGGATGATTCTGTTTTTATTGTGTTGCTAATTGCAGTTATATCTTCTTTCATATTGATGCTACTTTCTATTTTTGTTATTATTATTAGTTTTTTTAAGAAGAAATAGTAAGGAGCGATTATTATAATAAATATTTTTGTTATTTAAAAAGATATATGTCAAATCTTTTTATAAATGCGACTAAACAATTAGAAAATGCAGCGAAGCTATTGAATTTAAATAAGAGCGTTTTAGAGATACTTAAAAACCCTAAAAGAATTTTAGAAGTTTCTATTCCAGTAGAGATGGATTCTGGAGAAGTAAAAGTGTTTAAAGGCTATCGTTCACAGTATAATGACGCCTTAGGACCTTTTAAGGGTGGAATTAGATTTCATCCGAAAGTAAATCTTTCAGAAGTCAAAGCGCTTTCTGCCTGGATGACTTGGAAATGTGCTGTTATTGGATTGCCTTTAGGTGGAGGAAAAGGTGGGATTATTGTTAATCCAAAAGAACTATCAAATAAAGAAATTGAAAAACTATCAAGAGGATATGTCTGCGCACTGAAAGATTTTATTGGACCAGAAAAAGATATTCCTGCGCCAGATGTTTATACAACTCCACAAATTATGGCGTGGATGATGGATGAATTTAGCAAAATAAAAGGTTATAATGTTCCTGGAGTTGTGACTGGAAAACCAGTTGAAATTGGTGGTGCTCAAGGCAGGAATTTTTCAACCGCACAGGGCGGAATTTATGTTCTGGAAAAAGCGGTTAAAAAATTAAAAATGGATTCTAAAAAAACCACTGTCGCTATTCAGGGATTTGGAAATGCAGGATCTTTTATGGCAAAGATTTTAAGCGCGCTTGGATATAATGTTGTTGCTGTCTCGGATTCTAAAGGAGGAGTAAAACTAAGTCGAAAGTTCATAAAGTCGAAAGTCCATAAAGTTAAAAGTAGAAAGTTAAGATGCTTAGATATTAAGAATGTAATTAAATTTAAAAAAGAAACAGGGTCAGTGATTGGATTTCCGGGAACTGAGACTATTACTAACGAACAACTTTTAGAACTTGATGTTGATATTTTAGTACCAGCAGCATTGGAAAACGTGATCACGGAACACAATGCTGGACAAATAAAAGCAAAATTAATTATTGAGCTTGCTAATGGTCCTGTTACTCCACAAGCAGATGTTAAATTGGAAAAGAAAAAAATCGTTATTGCTCCTGATATTTTAGCAAATGCTGGAGGCGTGATCGTTAGCTATTTTGAATGGGTGCAGAATTTACAGAATTATTATTGGACTGAAAAAGAAAATATTGAAAAATTAAAAACTATTATTGAAAGATCTTTCGATGAAGTTTGGGCAAAAAAAGAATGTTTGAATATTAGTATGCGTTTAGCAGCTTACGCGGTGGCAGTGGAAAGAGTGGCAAAAGCGGAAGAGTTAAGAAGAGGGATATAGTGTTAAATTGAAAATTATATGAATAATATAATTTTAAGAATTTAGTTTTAGATAATAAATTTCCAATTTTTCCGCCCAAGGCGGACCAGCTTTGGGCTGGCAATCAATTCACAATTTCTTAATTTTCAAACTTTTATATTGTTAGTTTAGTGCTTCTAATTTGAACTAATAATAAAAAACAGTTGTTTTAAAAGCTAGTTAGTTATTTGATTGTTATATTTTAATATTGTTCGACTTTATGGAGAACTCTACGCAATCAATTTCTCCACAAGGTCGAAAAGTATTAGTTAGTTATTGAAAATTACTTTTTTATCATTTTATTTTTTGATTTATCTTTTTACATAAAAATGCAAACTAATAATAGTAAACCGAAGTATATTGTCGCTAACTGGAAAATGAATCCGGTTAGTTTTGTTGAGGCTGATAGTTTAATAAAGACGATTAAAAAAGGAATTAAGGCATCAGATAATGTAAAAGTTATAATTTGTCCGCCAGTTGTCTATCTCTCAAAGATCAAAACCAATCCAAGTTTTGACTTAGGTTTGCAGAATGTTTTTTGGGAAGATCAAGGAGCTTTTACTGGAGAGATATCTTCTAAGATGGCAAGAAGTTCTGGAGCCCGTTATGTGATTATTGGACATTCAGAAAGAAGAAAATTCCTGAATGAAACAGATGAAATGGTTAATTTAAAAATTCAGTCAGCTTTAAGAAATAATTTAAGTCCGATTTTATGCATTGGTGAGACATTAGAAGAAAAACAAAAAGACAGAGCAAGTGAAATTATCATAGAACAAGTAGAGAAAGCATTAAAAAATATATCAAAAGGACAAATTCAATCAGCCGGCTGGCGGACAAAGTTCAAAGTAGCCTATGAACCAGTTTGGGCTATTGGAAGCGGGATTATTCCGACAACTGATGAGATAATGAGCGCTGTTCTTTTGATTAGAAAAATTATTTCGAAATTATATGACAGACCAACTGCTGAAAAAGTATCTATTCTGTATGGTGGCAGTGTAAATAGTAAAAATGCTTTAGATCTTGTTGATAACACTGGAATGGATGGACTTTTAATCGGTGGTGCATCGCTTAATGGAAGTGAATTTGCGAGGATCGTGAATTTGTTTGGATAAATTTAATTTAAAATATTATGATACCTTTTTTAGTTTCTATTATTTTGCCTATAGTAGTTTATCTTTTTATACAGTTCATATTATTAATTATAGTTAATAAATCTATCTTGAAAAATAAATTGAAATTTCAAGAAATAATTAACATTGCAATAATAAGTGGATTGCTTGTTACATTAGTTTGGATCATAACCCTTTTTGTTTCCGTGTATTTTTTAAATTTTCTTGGAATGTTTATAGGAACATCAGGTTATTTAATATTAAGTTTGATCGTTGCCAGTCTTTTTACTTTTATAACTTTTTTAAAAAGCATATATCCTTTTGTAAAAAATATATCAATTAAGGCAATAAGAAATCTTTGTATCTTTATGATGTTATTTAATGCGTTATTAATACTTTCTTTTAGCGGCTATATCCAGCAAAAATATCAAACAGAGAATCAGGAAAATTATATTCAGCAAAGCAATAAAATAGACAATCAAGAGAAAGATCTTAAAGAATTGGAAGAGAAATATGTGATACCGATAAATACTGGCGTTAAATTAATTCCAGATCCTAATACTGATCCTGAAACAATGCTTCATGCTGGTCCTAATCCTCAACGTATGCAGCTTGGAGGAATGGAAATAACGGCAGGTCAGAAATGGAATAAAAATACTAAATTAAAATATTGTGTTAGATATAAAACGAATGTGAATTCGTCAAAATATAGAAGTACGATTCTTCATGCAAATTCTTCTTTGGAAAGTAAATATATTTTTCAAGTAGATATTTATGAATATAAAACGGATTATCATTGCGATTCATGGGTTAATATTAGAGGCGGAGGAACTTACAGAATAATTATTCCTTTTGGAGCTTCTTCTTCTTCTGATAAAGATACTTTCCACGAAATATGCATAGATGATATAAATTCTCAATTAGATTATTGCGCAACAAAATGGGGGATTAATAAAGATGATGCTTATTTGACTAATATTCACCAAGCTTCTATACTCAGTCCATCTGGTAGTTTAAACAATTATGCAATATTTGATTATATTAAAATATTTATTGATGAGAATCAAGTGTCAGAAGCGTTATTTCCAAATCAAAACTTTGATAAATTCTTAGGATCAGCAAATGATAATAAATCCAATGATTTTAATGGATGGATGGAATATAAAAATGTCTATGCAGTTGATATTGATGAATAAATATATGTTTAACAACTAAACAATTCTAATATAAATTTAGTCTTATAATATATAGTCGTTCTCTAACTTTTTAACTTTTAACTAAACTCTATGTCATTAATTAAGGAAATGATAAGAAAAGCACAGGAGGAAAAATATGCTTTTGGAACATTTGACACTTCTAATTTGGAAGTATCGCAGGGGATTGCGCGCGCAGCTGAAGTAAAAAATATGTCAGCAATGATTGGCGTTACAGAATCAGCAGTAGCTTATGCTGGGTTTTTGCCGTTAGTCAACTTAGTGAATGGAATTATTACAGAGTCAAAGGCAGATTTAGTTCTACATCTTGATCATGGAAAGGATCCTAAATTTGTAAAAAGATGTATTGATGAAGGATTTAAATCAGTGATGATTGATGCATCAATGAATGAATTAGAAAAGAACATTGAAATTACAAAAAATATTGTTACTTATGCTCATAAAAAAGGAGTTATTGTTCAAGCTGAACTTGGGAAGATTCCTAGAATGAAATCTAGTATAGAAGAAGGAACAACACTTAAACAAATGGAGAAAACTGATCCAGACGAAATTGAAGAATTTGTTGAAAAAACTGGAGTTGATACTTTAGCTGTAATTGTGGGAAATATTCATGGTATGTATAAACCAGAAGGAAATCCTCATTTAGATTTTGATCTATTATATAATTTAAGAAAAAAAGTGGCAATTCCTTTTGTTCTTCATGGCGGATCAGGAACTCCCTCAGAAGATGTAAAAAGAGCTATAAAAGATTATGGAATAATTAATGTTAATATTGATACAGAGATCAGAGTTGCATTTGTGGGAGGATTCAGTGACTTTTGTATTAGCGGTCAAATGGCAACAGATCCAAGAAAAGTTTTAGCAATTTCTAGAGATGAAGTGCAAAAAATTGTAGAGAAAAAGATAGATTTATTTAGATGTGATAAATAGAAATGAAAAATATAAAAAAAGATGCTACAATAAGCATCTTTTTTAGTAAATTTAAATATTAAAATCCAAATTATTCTCCATCAATCTCAACTAGCTTTAGTTTATCATTGTCTTTTTGATCAATGATAATCTTACAATTTTCAGCGGCAGTATTTTTCGAAATTAATTTAATATTATATTTCAAATTCTCAGGAGTGATTAATTCGTTATGTTCAACAATTTTTCCAAGTTCAATTGTCATTGAACTTATTTTTTTTAACTTATTTTTTTGGGTATATTCTAATGCAGTTTTTAATATTTGATTTGCAGCGTGTATATCATGCATGGAATTATATGTTAATGTATAAAATGTTTTAGTTCAATCACAGTGTTTTGATAAATATCCTTCAATTTTATCACAATATTCTTCGACCTTGTGGAGAAGTCAAACACGCAAAGTTCTCCATAAAAAGTCGAACAATATTATTATAATAATATTTATATATTTCAGTGTACTGAGCATGAAATGCACGGATCATAAGCGTGGACAAGTTTTAAAATCTCATGTTCTCTTTTTTCTTTACTATACTTTTCTATTCTCGGTAGATATTCTTTTAAATCATCATTAAGATTGACAAGAAGTTGTGCCGTTGGAGTTATTACATCGGATTCTGTGATAATTCCTTTATTGTTGGTTTTATAGTAATGATATAAAATTCCTCTCGGTGCTTCCAAAATTGCAGCGCCTTCTCCAGATTTTATTTTAAAGCTAGTGTTCAAGTTTTTCCAATGCATACTTTCAAGTTCTTCTATATTTTTTTGTGTTTCTTCGACCAAATGCATTACTTCGATCGATTGAGCTAAGGTATTATAAAATGGATTATAGTTTGGAAGTTTTAATGCGCTACTGGCCAAAACTTTTTTTGCTTTTGGATGTAGTTTATTTGAATTTAAGTGAAGTCTTGCTAGTGCGTCAGTAGCATAACTTTTTCCATTATGACTGGTAAGTTTCACAACTAGGTCTTCTTCTTGATATTCTTCTATCTCATTTTTAAATTCTTCTTCTTTGACTGACCATCCATTTGATGATTTGACCTCTCCAATATATCCGATATATTTATTTGTTGGAGAATATGCAATATATTCTGTTTTTCTTTCAAAAGTAGGCATTTTCAAAGACGAGATAAGGTCAATCAAAACTTTGCTATAAGCCAAAGCATTTTTACTTTCTTTTTTTATTTTTTCAAGGTCTTCTTTAGTTGGCCTTTTGTGCCATCCACCGACTTTTGGAGTTATGGGATGAACTGAACGTCCTCCTATAGTTTTTATAATATTATTTCCAAAATCTCTTAATCTTAAAACTTTTTTAACTATTTCAGGTTTTTCTTTAGCTAGATCTATTCCGTCTCTGTCTTTGAAAAAATCTGTGGCGCTTAGAAAAAAGATATGTAAAACATGGCTTTGAATTGTTTGTCCAGCTAGCATAATTTCACGCAGAAGAATTGTCTCTTTTGATGGTTGAATATCAAAGGCTTTTTCTAGTGCTTTAATGCTGGTAATACAATGGATAACAGGACAAACTCCGCAAATTCGTGAAGTGATAACCGGTACATCTTCATAATTTCTTCCTATAAGTAAACTTTCAATAAGGCGTGCTCCTTCTTGTACTTCGATCTGCGCTTTTTTGATATCGCCCTTTACAATATGTCCCACAAATCCGGCATGTCCTTCAATTTTCGCGATGTGATCAATTTTTATTTTCATATTTTTTTATATTTAAGGTATAAGTTTTTTGTAGCTGTCATTTCTTTATTGCTTCGCTCATTTTGAGATAACAAATCGTTTTTCTATGGCTCATACGCAATTTAACCATATTTTAATTTTCTTGTTTTATTTTTCTATTCTCAAAAAGTTCTGAATGTAGCGGTAGCGGAATATCGTCATCCTGAATGTAGCGGTAGCGAAGTGAAGGATCCCATGAGAAGTTTCAAAAAATATAATATATAATTCTGTGAGATTAAAATCGGGATTCTTCGTTTCGTTTCACTGCACTCAGAATGACGAGAGATTTTACTGTCATCATAAATAAAACGATAGCAATACATCAAAGTTCTCATTATTAGAATAGGGTTAAATTGTGTATGACTCTTTTCTATGGTTTAACTTTGTGTTCTATAAAGTCTATGTGATCCAATAAATACTGTGCAACAAGAGATGATGCTGATGTTATTTCAATCATTTTATCTTTTGCTGGTTTTTCTGTTGTACATTCATAAACATGCATTAGTAGTGTTGTGCATGCGTGGGAATCGATCGTTTTTTTATTAAAAGCTAACTGAATAAGTTTATCATATTCTGTAAATCTTTTTTGATATTCTTGAATTGTGCTTTTAGTAGAAATATTTTCTTTGGAGTAAGGAATACTTTTTTGTAAAACAATTAATGATATTTGGTCTAATATGTCTTCTTTGTCATCTGATTTGACAAGATGTAAATAAAAATAACTTAATGTTGATAACGCAAAAAAAGTTAATTCAATTTTGTTAATATTACTTTCGTCTTCTTTAATTACTTTTTTAAAAATTCGAAATAATATCGATTGTCCGCCAATTGCTTGATTGCTAAGTAATTCTAGAATATCTTTATTGTCTTTCTTTTTTAAAAAATTAAACATAGTTTCCTATAAAACAATTTAACAATATAACAATACAGCAATTTTTTTATTGTTCTTCAAACTCATTTTTTGCTCCATAAATTTCAGCGATTTTCATTAGATTTTTTTTGTCCATCTTGCCATCCATAATTTTTTGAAGTTTTTTCATACTTGTGCCTTCAAGCGGACCACGGCATCCTTCACAGATAAAGTTATTTGAAGGACATATTGCTTCACAGCCACCCAAAGTTACTGGTCCAAGACATGGTTTGCCTTTTTGTAATAAACATCCATTTTCTCTTAGCTGGCATTCATAACATACTGGGTTTTGTGCGATTTTTGGATTTTTACCATTTGCAAGCTCCATTACAAATCTATAGAATTCTCTATTATCTATTGGACATCCTGGAATAAATCCGTCGATTTTAACAACCTCTCCGATAGATTTTATATCTGGATTATCTATTTTCTCAAAATTTTTGTAAACATATTTCATTTTTTCATTTTTATCGCCATAATTCTTGATTTCAGCAACTCCGCCAAGATGTGCGCAAGAGCCAAGAGCAATAAGGATCTTTGATTGTTTTCTGATCTCTTTTAGTTTTTTATAATTATCTTTTGTCACAGGACAGCCTTCAACAATTGCTAGATCATAAGGACCAGGAAATTTCCTTACACCAGAAGCAAGACGAAAATATCTCAGATCTAATTTTTCTGTAATATCCAGTAGTTTTTCTCCCAAATCTAAAATTGCTGTCTGACATCCCTCACAGCAAGTTAAACTTATTATAGCTGTTTTTAGTTTTGGCACAGTTGTATATGATTAATAAATTATATTTTTATTCTTTGTTAATTTGTGATTTTACCATTTATTTTTCGACCTTGTGGAGAAATCAATTGCGCGGAGTTTTCCATAAAAAGTCGAACAATATTTATAATATAGTTCCAGTAGAAACAAAGTTTTGAACTTTGAACTTGATTTGGTATAATTTGGATTTCTCTAAATTCCCTCTGGCGTATCTTTTATCTCTGCATATGAAAATACAGGTCCATCGGTGCAAACATATTTTCCGCCGACAAGAGCGCAATGTTGACAAATGCCGATTCCACAGTGCATTCTTCTTTCAAGTGATACATAAATATCTTCTTCGTCTAACCCAAGTTCAAGCAGTTTTTGAACTACAAATTTATACATAATCGGAGGTCCGACAAGAATTGCAACAGAATCTTTTTTAATCTTATCTAGAGTGAGTAAATCTGTTACTACGCCAACGTTGCTTTTCCAAGTTTTATCAGGCGTATCAACTGTAAGATTTATTTCAATATTTTTGTTCCATTGCTTGTAATCTTTCTTGAATACGAAGAGCTCTGAATTTCGGCATCCATAAAAAATTTGAATGTTTTGAAAGTTCTCAGGATGAAGATTCGCATCTTGAATGATTGTCCGAAGAGGGGAAAGTCCGCATCCTCCAGCGATTAAAACTAAATTTCTGCTTTTAATTTTTTTACGATCAAATCCATTTCCATATGGTCCTCTGATCCCAATATTAATTCCTTTTTTTAATTCAAAAAGTTTTGAAGTTAGAGTACCTTTTTTATCAACAGATACTTGAAAAGTTTCTT
>JAGLIM010000060.1 GCA_023142995.1 Minisyncoccota bacterium
TATCACAGTTTCAGAATAAATCAAGACGTGTTAGTATCAAGCATCTAGTATTAAGTATTAAGCCGTATTTGCACTGCTTAATACTTATTTGCTAGATACTTGATACTGCTTTATTTGTATTATCCAAAAATTATGATAAAATAGATATTATAGAAGTATTAAAATATTTTAATAAAATTTATGATTACAAAACTTGTTGTTCAAATCCTAACAAATTCAATTGCTATTTATATAGCTGCTAAGTTAGTTACTGGATTTACTTTTTCAAATCCAGATAATCTAATGCCCTTATTGACAGCTGGATTCATCTTTGGTTTAATAAACTTTTTTATAAAACCAGTATTGAAACTTGTTTCCCTGCCAATTATATTTTTTACGTTCGGCCTCTTTACAATTATAATAAATGTTGCTATGCTTCTCCTGCTAGACTATTTTATTGTTGAACTTACTATCAGTGGCTTTTGGGCAGCATTTTGGGCAATGATAGTCATCAGTGCAGTAAATTTCTTCATTGGCACATCTTCTAAAAAATAGTCATAAGTAACAAAGTCATTAGCAGTAGGAATAGTCACAGGTCTTAGGTTACAAGTTTATTTTTAAAACTAATAACTTATAACTAATGACCAGTCCTACTGCCAACGACTTCGTTACCTATGACTTTTCACTAATAATTAATAAATACATGGACAAAACACTAGGTACAATACAAATAGCTATATCAATATTATTAATACTATCTATTCTTTTGCAAAATAGAGGTTCGGGTCTTAGCGAAACTTTTGGTGGATCTGGAAATGCCTATCAAACAAAAAGAGGTTTTGATAAGTTTCTTCTTATGATTACCGTTGTACTTGCAGTATTATTCTTGGGTACATCTTTTTATGGCTTTATCCAATCTTAATAATATTTTAAGATTTTTTCATTTCAAAAACATAAATTTGAGATAAAATTGTGTGAATTATTTTTTATTTATACTCTTACGATTAAGACCATAGAAATTAAGTCCTGTCTTGGTTAAAACTTAATATAAACCTTAAATAAAACATATAAAAAATAAAAAAAGTATATTTAAAAAATTAAACAGAATTTTTCATGTTTTGAGTATAAATGAAAAGAGAATAGTTTATTTTCTATTTCTTTTAATTCTTTCAAGCACATTTTATTTAGGTGTTTCTTATTATACAGACAATACAAAAAAAGTTCCCAGTTTCGGCGGAGAATATTCAGAAGGAATGGTTGGACAACCAAGATTCATTAATCCAATTCTTTGTCAAACAAACGACATTGATTCAGATCTTTCAGCAATTATACATTCTAGCCTATTGAAACTTGATTCTAACGGAAATTTAGTCAACGATCTGACCCAAAGTTATGAGATAGGAGAAGACAGGCTAAGCTATACTTTTCATATTAGAAAAAATGTAAAATGGCATAATGGAAGAGATCTTAATGTTGATGACATTATTTATACAATACAAACCATTCAAAACCCAGGATATAACAGTATCTTAAGGACAAACTGGACCGGAGTAAGAGCTGAAAAAATTGATGACCATACAATAAAGTTTAGTTTAAAGACTGTTTATGCTCCTTTTTTGAATAATCTTACTTTCGGAATATTACCAAAACATCTTTTGGAAAATATTGGAATTGGAAACTATCCCCTTGCTGATTATCATCTAAAACCAATCGGTTCGGGACCTTTTAAGTTCAATAAACTTTCCAAAGATAAAGAAGGTAAAGTAAGTTCCATTGAACTGATCGTGAATAATTCTTATTATCTTCAAAAGCCATTGATCGAAAAGATAACTTTTAAATTTTTTGAAGAGGAAGAAGATGCTATTTCCGCCTATAATCGAAAAGAATTAAAAGGAATCAACTATCTATCTCCAAAGAATATAGACAAGATCGCAGATCCTGAAACTTCAAATATTAACAGACTAAGTATTCCAAGATACTTAGCAATATTTTTCAATCAAACAAAAAACAAAGCACTTTCTGATAAAACAGTAAGAATAGCTCTTGCTCATGCAATTGATAAAAATAAATTAATAACCGAAATTCTCAGTGGTGAAGGAATTCCATCCCACGCGCCAATTCCAACTCAATTGCTAGAGCGAAAAGCAGATGCAAAAATCTATGGTTATGCACTTGAGCAAGCAAATGATATGCTTGAAGAAGCTGGCTGGGTTGATTCTGATGGAGATGGAATCAGAGAAAAAGAAGATGTCAAAATTGAATTTACTTTGATCACACATAATCAAACTGAATTTTCTCAAAGTGCAGAACTGCTAAAAGAAATGTGGAAAGAAATTGGAGCAAGTGTTGAGATCAAAAACCTTGACACAAACGAGTTAAGAGAAGATTATATTAAATCGCGAGAATATGAAGCGCTTCTTTTCGCGCAAATTCTTAATTACGATCCAGACCCTTTCGCCTTTTGGCACTCTTCACAAAAAAAAGAGTCTGGTCTTAATTTTTCCCTTTACGACAACATTAAAGCTGATAGTCTTCTTGAAGAGGCCAGAGCTGAAATTGATACAGAAACCAGAGCTGAAAAATATAGAGAATTTCAAGAATTAGTTGTTGAAGATATTCCAGTAATTTTCTTATACAACCCAAAATATTTATACGTTCAAAATAAGTCAGTTCAAGGAACAGACTTGAACAATATCATCATTCCATCAGACAGGTTCAATGGAATTAAAGATTGGTTTATAAAAATAGGAGTGGTTTGGAAGTAGGCTAGCTTTTTAGGTTGTAGCTTTTTAGGTTTTTAGGATTTTTACAAAAGACAGTATCATCTCCGCCTCCGCAAGAATGACAAATAATCTACCGTTGGTTCAGTGTCTCTGACCTGAACCAAATATTTCTCAAAATGATATTTTAAAAATTTATCTTATTTTATTTATATAAAATAAAAGGGTGAACTCTGAAAAAAAGTTCATCCCCTGTTCTCTGTCACGGATCCATCTTTATGGACCGTGAAGCCATCTTCATTTGTTAAATTTTTCAGATAATCTCCCATTGCTACTTGCAAAATAGCCTTGTCTTTATTTGAAAATTCAACAATGATTGTCCTCCCACACAGTTCTACTACCATCATGGGATTTTCTGGCAACCAATGGTAAAAATTCCACAAGTTAAAATTATTTATCCTTATCCCATAAACTCCAGGAATCAAATCCCCAAATTTCATTGAATCCGAATACTTATTTGTTTTATTTTCTGTCATTTCAACAATAGCACAGAAAAACCACACTATAGCAAAAGTCAATAGAAAAGTAGCACTTATTACCGAAGGATCAATTACCTTCGCTTGCAACCACCAATATACCGAAGTAAAAAGCATTATTACTCCGAACACAATATACCATAATATATCTTTGTTTAACATCTTCATTCCTCCTCTATCTCATTTGAGACAGGCTATGACTTATAACCATAACGAGTCAGCTTATCACAAATTAAGAATATGTCAAGCTCATCGCTTCTAAGTGGCTTTAAAAGCCACTTAGAAGCTACGCTAATTGTAATAATTAATCCAACAAAATCACTTTACAAACTTTTTAATTTCCATTTTATGTCAAGCTCAAAATTAAACTTAAATCTCAATCGTTCAACTATAGATCTGTCTTCTTCGGAATTTGAAGAAAAAATTGAGAAAATAAAAAATACGCCAGCTCCAAGATTTGCAAAGTATATTCCAAATCTAGATAATCTCAAAAAATTAGAGGAAAAATACAAGAACAAGAAAAATATTATTGTAGAAGGAAATGGCGGAGCAATTTCTAATTTTCGAGGAATTTACAACACGCTAGGAGAAATAAGCGATAAAAATGTATACTTACTAGACACTGAAGATCCTGCTTATATCCAAGAGCTAAAAAGAAAATGTTCTCCTAAAGATTCTCTTGTCATTTTGACTAGCAAATCAGGAACGAGAATTCAAGTACTTGCCAATTACTTTGCTTTCAGTGATTATCCTATTTTAATAATTACTGAAGATAATGATGGAGCACTAAATCAAATTAGAAAAGAAAAAGGTCTTGATGTTTCTTTCTATCCCGAAACAGAGATAACAGATAGATACACAGGACTGACAGAATCTGCTTTAACTTCTGCTGAAATTGTGGGAATAGACACAAGAGATATGATTGAAGGAGGAAAAGAAATGTATGCTTTATGTGATGTAAATTCAACTATCAAAAACAATCCTGCCTTGCAACTTGCCTTAACTCTTGACAAACTTGAAAAAATAGGATATACTGAACTGTTCTTGTCAATATATTCAAAAAAATTATTCGGTTTTTATAGCCTTATTGTTCAACTCTATCACGAAAGTGTTTGTAAAAAAGAGCTTGGACAAACGATCTATGGAGGAGAAGCGCCAGAAAACCAGCATCACACTCTGCAACGATTTATTTCTGGAAGAAAGAATTCGCTGGGATTTTTTATTACTATCAAAAATTCTACAGATAAAGAAAATTTAAAGCTCAAAATATCAGACAACCTAAGAAATATTAAATGCCGAAATATAACTTTAGAAAATTTAAGTCATTTCTCTCTTGGAGATATAGTCAAAGCCGAGTTTCAAGGAACATGGCAAGATGTTATAGATAATAGCATCCCTGCAGTTCACCTTGAACTTGATGAAATTTCACCCCGCACGATCGGACAATTTATGGCTTTCTTCTATTATTTCACTTTCTATTCCGCCTTACTACGAAATGTCAACCCTTGTAACCAACCAGGAGTTGAAAAAAGCAAGGAGAACATATTCGGAATCGTGGAAAAGATTGGGATATAAAAATTAATAGCCATAGTTTTTTATTAGTAAAATTTTAATAAAATACAGTTAAATTTATAAACTGATAATCTTAACTTGACAGTTTAAGAAATATCTGATAATATTAAGCTAACAGTTTAATATTATCCATCTTTTATGTATCAAAGAACAATTTTATCAAAAATAGTCCCCTTTTTAGAAAAAGATCAAGTTATAATGATAACTGGCGCGCGACAAGTTGGTAAAACGACTTTGCTTTTGTTGTTGAAAAAATATTTAGAAAATAAGCAAGAAAAATGCTTTTATCTCAATTTAGAAAATCCGAATTACAAAAACACTCTTAATAAACATCCCGAAAATCTTTTTGAGATTATTCCTAAAATAAATAGCAAAACAAAAAAGCAATATCTTTTTTTGGACGAAGTGCAATATTTAGATAATCCAAGCAATTTCCTGAAATATCATTTTGATGAAAACAGGAAGAATTTAAAAATTATCACTACTGGATCTTCGGCGTTTTATCTTGATCGTAAATTTAAAGATAGTTTAGCGGGACGGAAATTTATTTTTGAGCTATTTGGTTTAAATTTCCACGAGTTTTTAGATTTTAAAAAGGATGATAAAATTAAACAATTTTATCATCAAAAAGTTCCAGATATTTATCATAATAGATTAATAGAACTATGGAGAGAATATCTCACTTTTGGTTCTTATCCAGAAGTTGTTTTAAATGATGATCTGGAAATTAAAAAAACTATCATTGAAGGTTTGGCGCTTTCTTATATTAAAAAAGATATTTACGAAGCAAACATCAAAGAATCAGAAAAGTATTTTCATATTTTAAGAATATTATCCGCTCAAACAGGACAGTTGGTAAACATTAATAAAATAGCCAGCATTATTGATTTATCCGTTCCAACAATAGAAAACTATTTGCGAGTAATGCAAAAATCATATCATCTTGCTTTAGTTAAACCATTTTTTAAAAATATAAAAAAAGAGCTAACTAAAATGCCTAAGGTCTATTTTTACGATCTAGGCTTGAGAAATTATTTATTAAATAATTTTGATTTAATTAGCAATAGATCAGACCGCGGACAGATTTTGGAAAATATTGTTTTCTTGAAATTTTTAAATCATCACAAAAGAGACAATATTAATTTCTGGAGAACGCAGGCGAAAAATGAAGTTGATTTTGTTGTGAATAGAGAACAGGCTTTTGAAATGAAGTTCAATCCTAAAAATTTTCAAGAATCAAAATACGCTAAATTTAAAAAGGAATATCCAGATATTAAATTGCGTCT
Organism: Minisyncoccota bacterium; assembly: GCA_023142995.1. GTDB lineage: Bacteria > Patescibacteriota > Minisyncoccia > JAHIHE01 > JAGLIN01 > JAGLIM01. The sequence continues at coordinate 6,094 of JAGLIM010000060.1, forward strand.
TATTTCTTATGATGATGTGATTGAGGAATTGAAGAATGGAGAATTTGTTTGAGAAAATAAAGAGAATATTTTTGAAATAATAAAATAAATATTGGATATTGGGAAATAAAAAAAGCAGTTTATAGACATGCTTGGTCTCTCAATTTTTTCATTTTTCACGAATTGCATCAGCTAATGCAAGAATCGCAAAACCGATACCTTTCAACGCTGTTGCCTTGTTACTCAAACTCTCGTTAACATCTCCCAATGCTTTTTTTGCTTCTTCAGAATTGTCAGTTGTCATTTATATTTCTCCTATTCATTTTGTCACCAAGTATTAACTTTAACACTCACAAATTATTCAATAAATAACTTGTTCTCATTGATTTTTCAACGAGAGATTAACACTGTATCTTATCATACTTATAGAATTCGTCAATGGCAAAATTTCAAACAACTTGCACTTGGGTTCCACAGCCATGCGTGACTATGGAACCAACGATATACAAATGTTATCAGTTGTTTGTCATCAGTTATAAGTTAAACCAGCCGGGGTGGTGAAATTGGTAGACACGCAGCGTTCAGATCGCTGTGGGAGAAATCCCATGGAGGTTCAAGTCCTCTCTCCGGCACAATTGCAAAGCAATAGCTCTATCATTCTGAACCCATTCGGCAAGCTCAGGGCAGGCCCATTTCAGAATCTATTTTCTTTTACATCAATTAAACCTACAAAGCATTAAACCTCTGAATAAATTGAAAATACAACAACTGTATAAAATAAAAAATAATTGTGTTTGCATCGTAAATGAAAGTATGGTGTAAATAAAATAAATCAAAATGTAATATAACAAAGATTCTGAAACGGGACTGTGCTGAATTCAATTCAGTATTCAGAATGACAAATTAAATACTTAATACTAAAAAATGATACAAAAAAAAGAAACAATTTCGCAAGAGAAGAAACACACGACTTTTTCTTCAAGACCAATAGCACAACAACGAAAACATATTGTTCATCCTACGCGAAAAACAACAATACAACAAAAAAGACCTATGGCACATTCTGCAAAACCAGCAGTGCAACAACAAAAATCAACGAAACTAAGAGTTATTCCTTTAGGCGGACTTGAAGAAGTCGGAAGGAATATGACATTATTTGAATATGATGGTGATATTATTATCGTTGATATGGGTCTTCAATTTCCAGAGGAAGATATGCCTGGAATTGATTATATAATTCCAAATATAAATTATCTTAAAGGAAGAGAAAAGGACATTAAAGGAGTTTTTATAACTCACGGACATATGGACCATATTGGAGCCATTCCCCATATCATGCCAAGAATTGGCAATCCACCGCTCTACACCGCTGCTTTAACTGCTGGAATTATAAAGAAAAAGCAAGAAGACTATCAGAATATCAGCCCGCTTAAGATCCAAGTGATTAATTTTGAAAGCAAGGTTAATCTAGGAAAATTCAGAGTTGAGTTTTTTCACGTAAACCATAGCATTCCAGATGGGCTTGGACTTGCAATTTATACCCCAGAAGGAATCATCATCCATACTGGAGATTTTAAATTTGACAACAGTCCCATCACAGATAAACCAGCAGATATCGGAAGAATAGCTGAGCTTGGTTCTCAGAATATTCTGCTTTTAATGTCAGATAGTACTGATGCTGAAAATCCTGGATATTCAATTAGTGAACAAGAAATTCAAAAAACACTTGACGATGTTATTATGAAATCAACAGGAAGAGTTATTGCAGCAACTTTTTCATCACTAATAAGCAGAATTCAACAAATAATTTCCATCTCAGAAAAATATGGAAGAAAAGTTGCTATTGATGGATACAGCATGAGAACTAACATTGAAATTGCACATAAATTAGGATATTTAAAGGTCAAAAAAGGAACAATGATCAGACCAGAACAAATGAAAAATTATCCTGATAACAAAGTTTCATTGATGTGCACAGGAGCACAGGGAGAAGGAAACGCAGTACTGATGAGAATTGTAAATAAGGAACATAAATCCGTACAAATTAAAAAGGATGATACAGTGATCTTTTCTTCTTCAGTCGTTCCAGGAAATGAAAGAACTGTGCAAAATCTCAAAGATCAACTTTACAGATTAGGCGCGAATGTTGTCCATTATAAAATGATGGATGTTCATGCTGGAGGACACGCACAAATCGAAGATCTAAAAATGATGATAAATCTTATCAAACCAAAGTTTTTTATTCCAATTCATGGAAATTATTATATGCTTAAACTACACGGACTGATCGCAGAAAGTGTTGGGATCCCAAAAGCTAATACGATGATCTTAGGAAATGGATCAGTCGCAGAATTGACTAGAAATTCAGCTACGATCTCTCGAGAGAAAATTCCAGCAAATTATGTTATGGTTGACGGACTTGGAGTTGGAGATGTAGGCAATATTGTTCTTCGTGACCGTCAGCAAATGAGCGAAGATGGAATGTTCACTGTGATCATTATTGTAGATAGTAAAACTGGAAAAATCATCGGTTCCCCTGATATAATCTCCAGAGGATTTATTTATATGAAAGGATCAACTGAACTTGTTAAAGAAACGAAAAGTAAAATCATTGAAATAGTAAATAAAAAATCAGCGCCAAAACATAGCACAAACTGGACCTATGTAAAAGACAATATCAGAGATCAAATCGGACAATTTTTATTCACCAAGACTCAAAGACGACCAATGATCCTTCCTGTTGTTATTGAAGTGTAAAAATCATTTTAACATTTTAACATTTTAACATATTTATATTTCAAAGTTTTGCTAAAATATTTAAATGCTTATATGTTTATACGATGCTCTTGACATAAAAAAAATATATGTTATTCTTATCTCAGAAATATAAGCTCTTTAGATAACTACAAAATCTATAAACTAGATCCCGAATATATTATTCGGGGTTGGGTCTAGTTTCTTCACTCTAACTTTCCCCTTAATTAAGAGGGCTAGAGAATTTGTGAAATGATGATCTCTGCATTAGTGGAGATTCGGTTTCCTCCGTAATCATAGGACAAACTGATGTCGTCTTGCATGCGCAAGAGTCAGAGTCAGTAAAGTGGTTTTAAGTTCCGTTTTACTAGCAGATTTTATTCGTTAGTAGAGGCTTAAAACAATCAAGGTGGCACCACGTGATAACTTCTCGTCCTTGTATACATCAATTTTTTAATGCATACAAGGACGAGAAGTTTTTTTATTTTTATAAAAATAAAAAAAACGATACTTCATAAATTATTAAAATTGTATAAAAAACTCAAAAAAAACAACCATGCAAACTGAAATAAAAACAACAGATACTGTAATTATTGGCGCTGGATTTGCTGGATTATATCTTTCTTTTATTCTATCTTCTTACAAATACAAAGATTTTATTTTGATAGCACCAAATAAAAAGACAGTAAGCGATAAATCTTATTATAATTTTCGCTCAAGAGGAATTAAACAAGAATCGCTAAAAAGTTCTATGATCAAAACTGGAAAGAAGAAATGCAATAAACAGCTAGTTAATATTATGACAAATAATATTGATGATGAATTAACCCACCTTAGTCTTGTTACTAAACTCAGGGCATCGTATTTAGGAGTTCAGATAACAAAACCTAAAGCTTTTTTGAAAAAATTAAGAAAAAGATCAGAACAAAAAAGAATATATAGTGAAGTGACAGAAATAAGAAAAAGCAAAAATATTATTATTATCAAGACCGCTAAAGAAACTGTCAATTGTAAAAAACTTATTTTTTGCTGTGGTGGTAACAGGTCAAACTTTTCTAAAAATTTTAATGACGAAAAAACATCATACAATATGTTTAAGATCGCACAAAAAATAGGTTGCCATGCAAGGTCAATAAACAAAATAATGTATCACCCTTTTTATTCAAAAGGATTATGTATTCCCAGTGACGATTTATTTGGATATGATATTATAAATGAAAAAGGAGACAGATTAAATAGAACTCATCACCTGATTGAAGCACACAATGCTCATCACTGTTTTGAAGAAATTGCTAGAGAGTTTAAAGATCAAAAATGCTATGCTATTAAAAATAATACTAAAATACCGTTAGACATAGAACCACATTATACCTTAGGGGGAATTAAGATCAATAAAAATGGACAAACAAATATAAAAAATATCTATGCGCTTGGAGAATGTTCCTTCGGAATGCATGGTCATGGAAGAATTGGAGGATGTTCCCTAAGCGAAATAGTCGTTATGTCTAGAATAATAGCAAAAAGAATATGTACTTTAAAATAATAGACCTCTTGCGTAATTAATTTCGTTACAAAACTTTTAGATTTTGAGGCATAATTTTTTAAAAATTTTTGAAGCCTAGCCTAAGCTAAGCTGAAAATATTTTTAGGAGATTTGACCAAAATCTGAAAATTATAGTAGGAAGTAATTACGCAAGAGGTCTAATACATAAAATTGATAAAGTTCAGATATAAAGCTATAATTATATTATGAGAAAGATTAAATTCGCTAATAACGAATATTATCATATTTATAATCGCGAGGTGGATAAACGGAAGATATTCTGTTGTGAGAAAGATTATTTGAGGTTTTTAATTAACCTTAGATTATTCAATAATAATTCCAAAAAAGAAGAAAGAGATTTTATTTTAAGAAATAAACAAAATTTAAATAAGGAACTCAGTTCTGGGTACCCAGAACTGAGTT
>JAGLIM010000061.1 GCA_023142995.1 Minisyncoccota bacterium
TCCACAAGGTCGAACAATATTATAGCAGTCGAACGATATTATTATCTAAAGGTAATTATAAAAAAATAACAACGAGGGGTTTCCCGTTATTATGATAATATTCTTAAAGTTATTGGTTTCTGGAAAATATCTTCTTTTCGATAGAGACAATTTCAATTGTTTCAATTGTTTTTGTGTGTAATTTGAAACCTGTCTTGAAAATGATCATACTTGGACGCAGTAATCCAAATTTTGTGTTTTCAAGATTGCCAAGATCATTTTCCATATTGATCACTTGCGATCGCTTTCTCCTATAAGTGACCAAAATATTCTCTGGATTATCGTTTTTCTTAACATCTTTTATTGCTTGTAAAATCTTTTTAGCAAACCTCGCTTCTGCTTCTGCCAGCATCTCTTCTGATGTTCTAAACGATGTTTTCTTTGAATCTTTCTCCTTAATTTCTTTTATGAGTTCTGGGATAAAAGAAACTCCTTCTTTGATCAATGAGTGTTCGAAATGAACTATGTTACCTTTTATCTTTGATTCATCCAAATTCAATTTGGACAGATCTTCCGTTGAAACACTATTTCTGAAAGTTCGTATTTCAATAAAGTGTATTCCATCCTTTTCCATTTCTCTTAGTTTGTCTATAAATTCTCCTATTTCCATCTTTTACATCTCCTTCTTCTGTATTAAGATTAATATCATTATATAGAAAATCTTTTAAAAGTCAATATTATTAATTTCTACTATGAAAATAGCAATAAATATCAATGAATTAACTCTAAAACAAGAAACTGGCGTGAAAGTTTATACACGGGAGATTGTTAGCGCGATGGGAAAAATTGATAGAGAAAATGAATATATTTTATACGCAAATGATACAGACACAGCGATGTTGCGTCTTCGCGGGTTTGATTATAGTAATTTCAAAATTCGTAATTCAAAATTCCCAGCCCTAGGCTGGTCCGCCTTGGGAGGAAAAATTCCATTCTGGACATATATAAAATTTTCCAAAGAGATCAAAAAAGATAAGCCAGATATCTTATTTATGCCAATTCAGACAGTTCCTTTCAGAAATAAGCCAAAAAACATTAAAATAGTCGTTACAGTCCACGATCTTGCCTATTTAGTATTTCCAAATTATTTCACAAATAATGATAGAAAAAAGCTTAACTATCACACGAAAAGAGCGGTTAATATGGCAGATAAGATCATTGTGCCATCAGAATCCACTAAAAAAGATATTATTAAGTATTACAATATTCAAAAGGACAAGATTTGTTGCATACATCATGGAATTTCGCCATTTAATGATAAAGATTCAATAGAAAGTTCTAAAAAAGGAGATTTCGAGAGTAAAATCAATGATTATAAGCCTTTTATTCTGTTTGTCGGAACAATACAGCCAAGAAAGAACATAGAAAGATTGATTGAAGCTTTTGAAAAAGTCAGAGATAGAAACGAAAAATATGCTGATTTGAAACTGGTAATTGCAGGCGCAAAAGGTTGGATGTCTGGGAGTATATATAATAAGGCAAAAAAGAGCAAATATTCGTCTGATATTGTTTTTACAGGAGGTGTTGAAAACGATCATTTGTATAAATTGTATCAAAATGCTTTAATGTTTGTTCTTCCATCGCTATATGAAGGGTTTGGCTTGCCAGTGCTTGAAGCAATGAGTTTTGGATTGCCTTGCATTGTTAGTGATAATTCATCACTTTCTGAAATTGTAGATTCTCACGCATTACTTGTTGATGCCTATAGCTCTGATGATATTGCGCAAAAGATCAATATGTTTTTAAATCATGAAAATCTAAGAAAAGACTACGGCCTTCGAAGTATTGATAACGCAAGCAAGTATAAATGGGAATATTCAGCAAAAAAGTTGATAGATGTGTTTAATGAATTGAAGTAGGGTTTTTAAAATACTGTTGGCTTCATACTCCTTCAACCAACAAATATCCTTCAACCAACAAATATCCTTCAACCAACAAATATTCTTCGACCTTGCTCTGAAGCTCATCGCGAACAGTTCTCCACAAGGTCGAACAATATTAATATCAATATTCTTCAACCAACAAATATT
>JAGLIM010000062.1 GCA_023142995.1 Minisyncoccota bacterium
TTTGAAATATTCTTACCTAAAATAACAATAATAATTCCAATTGAAAAAATAATTATAATTTGAGGAAGCATATTAAATGTCATAATTTTTGTTTTTTTATTTTATATCTTTAATATTTACTTTTATTTTACTTTTGTCTTCAAATTCAACAATAACATTTAATTCCATTATATTCAAATCAGTAACCTTACATTTTTTATTATCCACTTTGACTTCTTCTCCGATCTTAGGCATTTTTTTCAAATTTTCTCTATATTGATCTGCTTCAAAGCCCAAACAACATTTCAATCTTCCGCACAACCCAGAAAGTCTTTCACTTCCTCTTTGACCCATCTGTTGTGCTTTCGCGTCTTCAGTTGTAACACTTTTTAAGCTTCCTGAAAATTTAACACAACATAGTTCTCTGCCACAACCGCCAAACCCTCCTTTTCCTCTCGCCTCATCTCTAGATCCTATTTGTTGCAATCTGATTGATCTTTGAAACTTTTTTGAAAGATTTCGAACAAGATCACGAAAATCAACTCTTTTCTCAGCGATAAAAGAAAAAACGATCTTTCCACCGTCAAAACTAAAATGCGCACCAACGATCTTCATTTGGAGTTCTTTTTCTGATGCCAATTTTCGACATATTCTGACTGCTTCTTTACATTTTTGATCATTCCTCTGGATCGTTTCAATGTCAGTAGATGTAGCTTTTCTAACTATCGAAGAAACATCTTCGTCAGATTGTTCATTGATCCCCATAACAACAGCACCTTCATTCCCAGTTTCTGTGTTAACGATCACCATATCTCCAACATTTAAAGTACAGTTTTCAGAATTAAATATACATGGATTATCCCACGGAAATATTTTTACACTTATTTTCATAATAAATCTATATTTTATTTAGATCTCAAATCTTTCAAATCTACTAATTTTAATATTCTCTCCAAGTTTTGCGATTTTTTTAACTATAAGATGCTCAACTGTTAGATCAGGATCTTTTACATATTGTTGTGTCATCAAACAAACTTCGTCAAAATATTTCTTAACTTTTCCTTCAACAATCTTTACAGCAATATCTTCTGGCTTATTTTCCTTTTTCACCTCTTCAGCAAGTTCTTCTTTTTTCTTTTTCATCTCTTCGGGATCAATTTGTTCATAACTAACATATTTTGGATCAGATGCTGCAATATGCATTGCAAGATCATGAGATAATTCCTTAAAATCTTCATTTTTTGCAACAAAATCAGTCTCACAATTGATCTCTATCAAAACTCCAACTTTGCCATTACTGTGAATATAGGAACCTATATATCCTTCCGTGGCTGTTCTGCCAGATTTTTTATCAGCAACTTTTGAACCACTTTTTTGTAAGATTTTAATAGCCTGCTCAATATCCCCAGAGCTTTCTTCAAGCGCCTTTTTGCACTGCATCATACTCACTCCAGTACGGTCTCTTAGACTTTTTACTTCTTGAGCTGTAACCATATTATTATAATAAATTTATTTAACTTTTTTCTATTTTTTAGACCCAGTAATTGCATCTGCAATTGCATTTGCCATTAAGCTTATAGACCCAATAGCATCATCATTTGCTGGAATTGGATAATTAACCAAACTTGGATCAGCATTAGTGTCTATTAATGCTATTACAGGAATCTTTTTTGTATTAGATTCAATAACCGCTATGTCATTTTCTTTGATATCAATCACGAAAACAGCATCTGGAATATTTTTCATATTCTTAATTCCGCCAAATTTTTTCTCAAGCCTGATAATTTCTCTGTCAATTTCCAATCTTTCTTTTTTATTATATTTCTTTTCAAGCTCGCCATTTTCTTTTTGAGAAACAATATTCTCTAGTCTTTTTATACTAGCAATGATCTTTTCAAAGTTAGTGAAAGTACCTCCAAGCCATCTCTCTGTCACATAAGGCATACCACATTTCTCAGCTGCTTCTTTTGTGATCTTCTTCGCTTGTTTTTTTGTTCCAACAAAAAGAATCGTTCCACCATTTGCAGAAACATCTTTAACAAAGTTAATTGCTTCATTCAACTTTAATTTTGTTTTACTAAGATCAATAATACTAATTTCGTTCCTAATTGAGAATATATACTCATCCATTTTTGGATGTTTCTTGGCTTTTTTATGACCAAAATGCACACCCGCTTTAAGCATATTCATCATGCTCAATTCATCAGTTTTTTCATTATCCATTTTACTTCCTTTTTCTAGTAATTGACACTAAATTGATCTAGAGTTTGATCTAAACAAAGCTATTCGCTTTTCCAATTGTTATGCCAAATTTTGTTAAAATAATTAACAAAATTAATTAATTAAAAATGCAAAGGCTATTTAAACCTTATTGCTTTAATCAGTATAGCATAGAAATAGAATATTGCAATACTTAAGCGTATTTATACGCTTTTAGAACCTGAACTGCAATATATTACTCAAGATAATAGAAAACTATTTGATAAATATTGTTCGAGATTATGGAAAACTATGTGCATCTAAATTTCTCCACAAGGTCGAAAAATATTTTAAAATCATTCTTTGTTTCAATATATTACAACTACAAGATTATCAAGATTATCACAACTACTTGCCAAATATAAATAATTCTGTTAGAATCCATTTGCACTAGATTAGTGTGAATTTTTAGTTTTATTTTTTTAAAAAGATATGAAAAAAGACTTACATCCAAAGTATGACGAATGTTCTGTTAAATGTGTATGTGGTAATACTTTTATCACAAGATCAACTGTAGCAACTATAAATGTTGAAGTTTGTGGCGCATGTCACCCAACATATACTGGAAAACAGAAAATAGTTGATTCTACTGGAAGAGTTGAAAGGTTTAAGAAAATGTTTGAAAAGAAAGAAAAAGGAACACTAAGAACGAAAGCTCAGAAAAGAGCTGAGAAATCAAAAAGGAAAATTGACGCAAAGAACAATATTGTAGAATTAGAAGAGAAAGATTCAAAATAAACTCATTCAAACGCGCCCCATTAATGGTCTGTCTTATTTTTTTAATAATATATGCCAAAATGGGGCAGTTTATAATATCCATAAATTTCTTTGAATTGTAAAATGCTTTCTTTTTATTCAAATTAGATATATGAAAAGTAAACTAGAAGAAATTAAAAAAGAGTTTGAAGAGATCACACAAGAACTTAGTAAATCTGAGGCTGTTTCTGATATTTCAAAATTTACAAAACTTGGCAAAAAACAGAGTAAATTAAAGAATATTATTGATAAATATGAAGAACTTGTTAATATTAAAAAGAATCTATCAGAAAACAAACAAATAATACAAGATGAAGAAGATGAGGAACTGATCTTGCTTGCCACAGAAGAAAACGAAACGCTTAATAGATCAAGAGAGAAATTAGAAAATGAAATTAAAATTTTGATAACTCCAAAAGATCCAAAGGATGAGAAAGATGTCATTGTTGAGATCAGAGCTGGAGCTGGAGGAGACGAAGCTGGTCTATTCGCAGGCGAACTTTTTCGTATGTATGCAAAATTTGCTGAAGATCAAAGTTGGAAGACGATCGTCTTAAATTCAAACAGAAGTTCAATTGGAGGACTTAAAGAAATTATTTTTGAGATCAATGGACAAGATGTCTATTCAAAAATGAAGTTTGAAAGCGGAGTACATCGCGTTCAAAGAATTCCAGAAACTGAAAAACAAGGGAGAGTTCACACTTCAACAGTAACTGTTGTGGTTTTGCCTCAAGCTGAAGAAACTGATTTGGTGATCAAGAATGAAGATCTGAAAATCGATGTGTTTCGATCTTCTGGACCAGGAGGACAAAGTGTTAACACAACTGACTCTGCCATCAGGATAACTCATGCTCCAAGTGGATTGGTGATCTCCTGCCAAGACGAAAAATCACAACTCAAGAACAAAACAAAAGCATTACAGATCTTACGTTCAAGGCTTTTGGCACTTGAAGAAGAAAAAAGAGAGAAAGCTGAATCTGGCGCCAGAAAAAGTCAAATTGGAACTGGAGACCGAAGCGAAAAAATTCGAACTTATAATTTCCCACAAGATCGGATCACAGACCACAGAATCAAAAAAAGCTGGCATGAAATTGAAAATGTTCTTGAAGGCAACATTGATGATATTGTTGAATCTCTTTCTCAGGCTGATCAAAAAGTAAAAGAAAAATAATTCTATACATTCAAAAACAAACCGAGTGATTGGTTTGTTTTTTTGTTTTAAAATATTCTATTCTTGCTTAAATGTGTGAAAATCATAATGATTAGACACGCTTGTTTTATTTTGTCATTTAGATGTTCATTGATTCACTAATAAAAAATTGTCATTCTGAACTTGTTTCAGAATCTTCTAAACATTACATCTAATCAAACCTACAGATCACAAAACTTTTGAATAAATTGAAAATA
>JAGLIM010000063.1 GCA_023142995.1 Minisyncoccota bacterium
CATGCTCAACGATCTTTTCAACCATCTCAGCTCTCCATTCTTCAACTTTATCTTTCATATCCTCTGGGATATCTCCCTCAATAACTGTTTCTCCATGATCTCCATCAAATGTATATGCTTTTCTACTTACCAAATCAACAACTCCCTGAAAATTTTCTTCTGCTCCAATTGGAAGTTGAATTGCGACAGCATTCTTATTCAGTCTTTCTAATATCGTGCCAAAGCTTTTATAAAAATCAGCGCCAGTTCTATCCATTTTATTTATAAAACAAAATCTTGGGACTTGATATTTATCTGCTTGATGCCAAACAGTTTCACTTTGAGATTCAACTCCAGCTACTCCGTCAAAAACAACAACACCGCCGTCAAGGACTCTCAAACTTCTTTCAACTTCTGCGGTAAAATCAACATGTCCTGGAGTATCAATAATATTGATCTGATAATCTTTCCACGTACAGGTAGTTGCTGCAGATGTGATCGTTATTCCTCTTTCCTGTTCTTGTTCCATCCAGTCCATAGTTGCTTCTCCATTATGTACTTCGCCAATTTTATGGCTGATTCCTGTATAAAACAAAATTCTCTCTGTAACTGTTGTTTTACCAGCATCTATATGGGCAATGATCCCAATATTTCTAATTTTATCAATAGGATGTTTTCTGGGCATATTTTTTAATTTAATTTAATTATTTTTTATCAAAACACAAACAAAGCCCGCTTGGACCTTGTTGTTATATCTAAGCTAATGACTTGTTTAATATCTAATACTTAATTAGTATAATATTAAAATAAATAAATGTCAATCAGTCAAACTAATTGGAGTTCACTCTTTTAGAGTGTAAATTTAATTATCTATATTCTAATTAAGTTTGTTATTTAATTAAAAGCTTGAAAAAGCAACAATATAACAATTTCTAACAAACAAAAATAGGAGGAAAAACTTGGTTGCTGTATCTAGAACTTGCGCATTCAATATTTCATGAGGTTTAACCTTCTCATAACGTAGAGGAACTTCTGAAAAACATAGTTTTTGTCATTCCTGCGGAGGCAGGAATCCAGGATTCAAAGCAAAAAATTAATTCTAAGGTAGAAATTTATTAGTTTATCAGAACTTCCTTTATTCCAAAATCGCCTTGATCCTTCTCACACCTGCGCTGGAAGATTGCTCTTTTTTAATTCTGAATTTTCCAAGTTCTGATGTATTTTTGATATGCGGTCCTCCACAAATTTCTCGAGAAAAAACATTATTATCATCCCCTATCGTATAAACTTTTACTTTTTCTCCATACTTATTTTCAAACACACCCATCGCGCCAATTTCTTTTGCCTCTTCCAAACTCATTTCTTCCATTTCTACTGGAAGATTATTTTGAATTTGTTCATTGACCAGATCTTCAACTTTTTGTTTTTCTTCATCCGTCAATTTCTCTGAATGAGAATAGTCAAATCTCAATCTTTCAGCTGTGATGTTACTTCCTTTCTGAAAGACGTGATCGCCAAGAACTCTTCTTAGCGATTCTAGCAACAAATGTGCTGTTGTGTGTAATCTTGTTGTTTCTTCACTGGAATCCGCAAGTCCACCCTTGAATTTTCCAGCAGATGCAGTGCGGGAAAGTTGTTGGTGTTTTTTTAGTTCTTCTTCAAATCCATTTTTGTCTATTCCAAAATCATTATCCTTTGCTATTTCCATAACTAATTCTATAGGAAAACCATTGTTTTGATATAAGTCAAAAACTAATTTACCATTTAGCACAATCCCAAATCTTTCTAGAATATAATTAATTTCCTTTTTTATAAAATCTGAAACTTCTGATTTGTTCTCTATCTTCTCCCAATTTTGTTTTTCTATCGGTAGTAACGGATCTTTGAAAGGATCAATCTTATTCTTTCTAAAATCAAAAAGTTTTTTAAAATTATTATAGATTAAATAGTCTCTTGCAACTACTTCATCTAATTGGCTTAATAAACTTAAATTTTCTGCAAAACTATTTTTTTTAATAAATTCTAATTTTTGTTTTAGTTCTTTAATATTTCTATTAAAACTAGCTACTTTGAATTTAAATTTGTCAATTTTTTTCAATCCTTCATCTAAAGCTTTCTCAAACTTCTCCTCCTCTTTTTTGATTTCTTCCAAAATTTTACTTTTATTATTTTCTAATTCTGTATAAAAATCTTTATAAATATCTATCACAGTTTCTGCCAACGGCAATAAAAATCTATCTGGCATTTTCAATAAATTTCCATGTCTAATTGCTCGTCTTAATAGCCTACGCAATATATACCCCCTATCTAAATTAGACGGCACCACTCCATCAGAGATCATGAAAACAGAAGTCCGAATATGATCCGCAATGATTCTATAACTTTTATTATTTTCCTCTGTCATTGCGAGCGGAGCGGAGCGGAGCGTGGCAATCCCGTTATCAGGTTCATTACGCGTAGTCACGGGATTGCCACGGGCTTCACCCTCGCAATGACACCGTGACAAAGTCTTAACTTGAGCGACGATAGGAGCGAGTACATCCGTTTCATAAATATTATCAAACCCATTCAAAACCGCCAAAGTTCTTTCCAATCCCATCCCCGTATCAACATTCTTTTGTAACAGTGGAACGTATTCATACTCCGACTTTACAGACTTTATAACTTTATGAACTTTTAACTTCTTTTCGTATTCCATAAAAACATTATTCCAAATCTCAACATATCTTCCACAGTGACATCCTGGCTTGCAATCATCACCATTCGGACATTTCTCAAAATTCACTGATCCTCCAAGATCAATAAAAATCTCCGTGTCTGGTCCGCACGGTCCTGTCTGTCCAGCTGGTCCCCACCAATTGTCTTCTTTTGGAAGTGGAAAAATTCGAGCAGTTTCATTATTCTTTTTTTCCTTATTATAAATTTCTATATCAACTCCAATCTTCTCAAAACAACTTTGCCAAATTTTAATTGACTCTTCATCTCTTGGCGCATCATCATCACCTTCAAAAACTGTCACTTTTATTTTTTCTGGATCAATTCCTAAATACTTTTTATCTGTCAAAAACTCAAAACTCCAACGAATTGAATCTTCCTTGAAATAATCCCCTAAAGACCAGTTTCCAAGCATTTCAAAAAAAGTATTGTGCGTACTATCGCCTACATCGTCTATATCTCCCGTTCTAACGCATTTCTGCACATTAACGAGCCTTTTCCCAACAGGATGGTTTTCTCCCATTAAATACGGCACCAAAGGATGCATTCCCGCAGTCGTAAAAAGAACACTTGAGTCATTCTCTGGTACAAGCGAAGCAGAAGGAATTTCCTGATGTACCTTTTCTTTAAAAAATTTAATATATTTTTCACGCAATTCTTTAGAAGTCATAGATTAGTAATTGAACAATTAAATAATTAGTAACTAACTTAATACTATTGTATCTCAAATGAATAAAAAAATAAAGAATTGCGTTAAGAATTGCGTTAAAAAATTTCTAAAAACTCAATTTCTGTCTGAATCCATTTGGCTATCGCTCAGGACAAGCTTATTTCAGAATCTTTATTGTTTTAACTTTTAACTTGTACTATTTATTTCATGTTTTCTAAACACAATAATATTGTTCGACTTTATGGAGAACTCAACGCAGTAAATTTCGGAGCAAGGTCGAAAAATATTAAAAGATTATTGTATTTTCGATTTAAATTAAAGTTTTGCGATCTATAAATTGGTTCAGTGTCTCTGACCTGAACCTTGTATTTCTTAAAACATTATTTATTGCAACTTGCATTATTAAAGCGATTTCTCACTCTGCTGTTGCTTCTTTCTCAATCTCCTCCTCAACTTTCCTTACTTTTGACATAATGTTTTAACAATTATTTACCTCCAAAAACTCAACCCATTCTCCTTCCCCCACTTTTCAAAAGCAAAAACAATAGCGACAGATTTGTGACCAAAAATTTTCTTAGTGCCAAAAATCGCTCTTTTTGTCATTATAAAAATCAATAGTGTCTGATTTGCGACTAACATAATTCACAGTCGCAAAAAATGCCTTTTTTGCAACTGCAAATTTTAACAGTTGCAAGCTTGCAACTGTTAAATATCTATAATTACATTATTATTTTTATCAAGCTATCAAAAAAATAGTTCTTATGCTGGGATTTTTTATCATCAGAAAGAATTTTTTCATCAGACAAAAATTTTAAAATTCTAAAAGAAGCATTTTTCTTTATTCCAGTAGATTTCATAAAATCGCCAGAGTCAAAGATTGGCATAGAAAAAATAAAATCTAAAACTTTAATAGAATTTTTTGGCGTTGGAATATCAATAACTTTTTCTTTTGTTTTATCATAAAGGCTCAAGATAGATTCTACTTTTTTAGTGTTTATTTCTGATTGTTTCTCTACCGCTACAAGAAAAAACTTTATCCAATTTTCCCAATCATTATTTCTTGAAATACCTTGTAGATTTTCGTAATATTCTTCTCTATTTTTCTCAAAATATTCACTCAAATAAAACATCGGAGTATTTAAAACTTTTTTATAATACAGAAAAAGTGGCATTAAAATTCTGCCTGTTCTTCCGTTTCCGTCCCAAAACGGATGGATAATTTCAAATTGAGCATGAATAATGGCAAGTTGGACCAACACATCTTTTTCGTCATAATGAATATAATTTTCAAAATCAGAAAAATAATTTTCTATTTCTTGCGGTTCTGGTGGAACATAACTCGCACCTTCAATTCCTAATCCCTTTTTCCCAATAAAAACTTCGCCAGTGCGAAAATTTCCAGGATTTTTTCCATCGCCCCTAGCCCCCGTGAGTAATATTTTATGAATTTCTTTAATTAGCCTTCCCGTTAATGGCAGTTTATTTAATTTATCAATTGCCATATCCATTGCTTTTCTATAATTAATAATTTCTTGAATATCCTCATATTTTTCTGTTTTCTTTTTCGGATTTGCTTGAAATTCTAAAACTTCTTCAAGTGTTGCCTGTGTTCCTTCAATTTTGGATGACAAAACCGCCTCATTTGTAGTGAGAGGCGAAAGCAAAACCCTTGCATTCGGAATACCTTTTAAAGTTCCATCAAATTTTGCCAAAGATCTATTTGCCGAACCAATATTCTCTAAAAAATAAATCCAATTTAGATTTTCTAACGGCAGTTTGTGCGGTTTAAATTTAACACTCATATTTTTAACATTTAACATTTTTAATAAAAAATCCTTTATTTTAAATATATTATTTACTTTTTATATTAGCAAACATTTAACAATCTAACTAATACTTATTTAACAATTTTACCTCCAAAAACTCAACACATTCTCTCTCCCCCACTTCTTAAAAGCAAAAGCAATGTTGTTTGCGTTTATTTAAGTTTTTTAGTTTTCTTATTTCCTAAATAATTATTTTTTGAAATCACGCTTTTGCCTATCTCTTTTTCCGCGTTTTTTCTTGCTTTGCCAGCCACTCCACCACCTCTTTTGGCAACCTTTTTATTTTTAACAAAAGTGTTTGGTTTTTCCTCTTGAGAAATTTCCGTTGTCACTTTTTCACCAAGCATTGCAAAAATCAACTCCAAATCCGTCATATTGTCTCGCAAATTCGCTTTTGATTTTGATGGGATATTTTTTAATTTTTTATATTCCGATGGCGTCATTCCAAAAGTAGCTTTAGAAATTTCAGCGGTCAAAATCGCAAAGTCGCTTTGAATTTCAATTCCTCTCTCTTTCCATTCGTCCGTTAAATTTTGCCTGATCGCGATTCCTCTTAATCTTTTATCAATCCAATCCTTAGGATAGCCCTTTTGCTCGTAAATTTGTTTCATTCTTTCTTGCGCTAATTCCGGATTTTCTATTTCGTCAATCCTGTCTTTCCCAACTTGCGCTAACCATAGTTTAAACGGCTCCGCTTTCGGCGATGGAATAGACTGGATAACCCTAAAAATATTTTCAAGATTTCCAGCAAGAGTCCTTCTGTTTTTTCCTGTTTCTGTAAGCATTTCTATCTGGGGACAATTTGTCCCTACGTAGGATCCAAATTCCTTATCTCTTTTTCTAAGTTTTTTAAGATAATCCGTTGGATTTATAGAATCAGCTAAAACTCCCACAATATCAACCACAGAAAAAAACCATTCGTCCTTATGCCAAGTCCTGCGAACTTGCTTGCTTTCAAAAATTATCAACTTATTATTTTTGTTCATATTGATTTTTTATTAAATTTTTAAAAATTAATTACTTCCAAAAACTCAGCACATTCTCCTTTCCCCATTTCTCAAAAGCAAACGCAATATCGTCCAAATCATGTTTTTGTTTCAAATGCCCATGTTATTAGCACGATTTCTTCCATTTGTTTAATATCAAGCAGAAATATCCGTTATCGGATTTTTTGTAAGATGTATTAACGTTTTTAGTATATTTGTTATAAAATTTATTTTAATAATTTATTAAAAATATATTTTAAATTAAAATTTTTAAAATTACGAATTTATTATTATATCTTTTTCTCTTTTCAAACATTTGATAAAATGCTTTCCATTCTTCTCAAAAACGCTTTTCTCAATTCTATCTATGCTTCCACGCGGAAAAAATCGTCAAATCATATTCCCCGCTTGATTTTATAAGTTTTGATAAATTCATAATATTTTGTTAAAACTTTAAACAAATAAAATTATTTTAAATATACCTTTACCCTACTACTTTTAGCCTTAAAAATCAATATAAAACAAAAAAGTCAAAATTTCAAACCCCAAAACCAATGTTTTAAAACGGTATGGTAATACATATTACCATACCGTTTATTTTTACATTTTTTTAGAAACTATATATAGAAATTTCTGAAAATCTAATAGATTTTCAGCCTAGTCAGAGTTTTTTGTTGATTGGGTTTTGATGAGAAAGCACATTAAGATGATACTTCACGCCAGAGTCCCTATCGGAGACTCTGGCGAAGCGGGTTACAGAGATTTTGACCGAGCTGGTTACATAGATTTTAGTTGGGCGGGTTATAAATTCTTAATTTCTGTCTTCATAAGACAAAAACTGTGTTTTTAGAGGTTTCTTTAGTAAATGTTATTTTTAAGGGAGTATTAATTGAAAGTTGTTAAAACTAAAACATCTCTGATTTTTCAGAGATGTTTTTCAGAATATTGTTTTGCGTTTTATATGTGTTTTGTTAATTTATGATAGTACCGATGAACTTTTTTCCATTCAAATAATTTTCTAGATTTTTTAATTTCTTTCCATTTAAGATCGCAACTTCTAGTTTAAGTTTTTCTGCTTCACGAGAAGCAACTGGATCAAATGGTTTGTTCATTCTGGGTTCCCACTTATTGCCGACTATCTTGCGAAAATCTTTCCAGTTTGTATTCTTTATAGGAACAGCATTTTTATATTTTTTAGGGTCTTTGTCGTAGGCATAATCAATATTGGAAAGATTTACCATTTTTTTTGCTCCATAAGTCTTTGCGAGATGAACAGCGTCATAATCTGATGACCATCCTGGGATATATCCAGCGCCAATTATGATTGGTTTTTTTGTTACTGTTTTTTCATATGGATTTATATTGATCTTGTCGTGCACTAAATTGCCAAATAATATTTTTATAAATTGAGCATTATATCTTGTAGCATGAATTCCAATCCAATCAAGTTCGTTATTACTTAATTTTCTAACTTTTTTTGCTGCTTCATTGGATTTTCGGTTTAGCCCTCCACCACCACAAACGATTATAAATTTATTACCATTTTTTACTTTTCTTACAATCAATTCTCTGAACTTTTTTATGAATTTATAATCAATTTTATCTGGAACGATCAATGAGCCTCCAAGAGATAGAACATAAATTTCTTTTTTTGTCATATTAATTTTATTTATAAAGTAGAATAACTTTAGTGCATTAGTCTTGGATAATCTTTTTTCACAATTTCTTTTATTTCTTCTGGTTTGATAATACCAAATTCTGTTATAAATCCTGTAATAAACTCTGAAGGTATAACGTCAAAAGCAAGATTCATAATGTTAATTCCGATTGGAGCTTCTGGCCAAATGTCTTTAAAAGCTCTTGTTTCAACAGGAATATCCATAAAATCATTTTGCCCTTTTTTTATCTTCAGTAGACTTGTGACAACATAAACAGGAATGTTTTCATGAAAAGCTGATAGTGACATTCCATAACCACCAATTTTATTTATTGTTGAACCATTCAGAGAAATAGAGTCAGCGCCAATCAAAACAAGATCAATATCCAATTCTCTACCGCTTTTTTTACTTACAACAAATGGAGCCGCGCTATCAAGACACATTGTAACATTTATTCCTATTTCTGATAATTTTTTCGCAGTTAATCTTCCTTGAAAAACTGGTCTAGTTTCCATATTGAATATCTTCATATCAATATTAGCATCATCTGCTTTTTCAAATATGTTTCGAACAGCAGATGAATAACAATGAGTGAAAATATTAAGTGCTCTTGTTTTTTTCTCCATAGAGCTTATTAGTTTCGTACCGTTTTCAATAAATGTTTTTTCGTTTTCTTCAATAGTTCTGTTCAGTTTATTTGATACGTTCTTTACTACATTAGAACAATCATTAATGTTTCTTACAGAAGGATCTTGAAGTTCAAATATAATAGAGCCAATTATATTTTGACCCATAGATTCAATTGGTTGCGCGATTGATAGCTTTTTGGCGATATTTTGAATATTTCTGATAAATTCATCTTTATCGTTTGATCTTTTTGCAATATCTTTTCTGCATTTAACTATCGCGTCAATTATGGTTTTTGCAATTTTGGTTGCACCTTGTATTTTTAGTGTCTGAACATCTTCAATTATTTCATTTATTTCTCTGTTCATAGTTGGATAAATTATTTTCTTAACCCTATAAAGTTAATTTTATCAGATGTTTTTTCTTTGACCAGATCATCATATACTTTTTCTATGTCATCAATTCCAATATTTCTTCCTCCTATGCCATATATATAATTTAGTAAATTTGGTCTTTTCTTTAAATTATATAAAGAAGATCTTACTTCTGTAAAAACTGGACTATAATTTCCGAAAGAAGTGGATCTGTCTAATACTGCAACAGAATCTGCGTTTTCAATAGCTTTTGCAATATCTTTATTTGGAAATGGTCTAAAAACTCTAATCTTGATCAAACCAACTTTGATTCCTTTCTTTCTGAGATCATCAACAACCATTTTCGCTGTTCCACAAGTAGAGCTTAGGGTAATAATAATATATTTTGCATCGTTTGTTTTATATTTTTCAATAAAGTTATATTTTCTTCCAGTTAGATCATAGAATTCTTTGTCTATTTGTTTTATAACTTTTACGCTATTTTCAAGTCCTTGTGTTTGTTGGTATTTATGCTCAAAAAAATAATCAAACAAATCTAGAGGTCCGATTGAAATTGGCTTTTTAATATCCAATAGCGGATATTCTGGATTATATTTTCCGACAAAAGATTTTGCTATTTTATCATCAAGAACTTGAACATTCTGGACATTATGAGAAGTTATAAATCCATCTTGCATTACCATTGCAGGTGTAAGCACATCTTTGTGCTCAGCAGTTCTAAGAGCAATAAACATATTATCATATGCTTCTTGCGCGTTTTCGCTGTATATTTGAATCCAGCCAGCATCTCGCAAAAACATTGAATCTGTGTGGTCGCAATGAATATTGATCGGTGCAGAGAGAGCTCTATTCGCGATTGCCATAACAATTGGAAGTCTTGATCCTGAGGCAATATAAACAATTTCAGCCATCAGTGCTAGTCCCTGTGAAGCTGTTGCTGTCATTGCTCTTGCTCCAGCAGCAGAAGCGCCAACTACCGCGCTGAGCGCGCTATGTTCTGATTCAACATCAATTAATTCAGTGTCTACTTCTCCATCTGCGACAAATTGCGCAAAAGTCTCAATAATTGGTGTTTGTGGTGTAATAGGATATGCAGCAACTAAATCAGGATTGATCTGTTTCATTGCTACTGCTACCGCTTGTCCTCCAGATAATGCTTTGTATTTATGTTTTTTTTCCATTGCCATAAAGATTGAATTTAGAATTTAGAATTTAGAATTTTGAATGCTAGACCTCTTGCGTAATTAATTTTGTTACGAAATTTTCAGATTTTGAGACATAATTTTTTAAAAATTTTTGAAAGCTAGCCTAAGCTAAGTTGAAAATATTTTTAGAAAATTTGGCCAAAATCTGAAAATTGCAGTAGAAAGTAATTACGCAAGAAGTCTACTAAACAAAAACAGAATTAGAAATTTGTTAAATCGTTTTTTACTTATTCAAAATTCAAAATTCAAGATTCCAAGTTTATTATTTCATCAAATATTTCCAGATACAGTGCACTACTCCATAATTGAGCCTCACATCCAGCAGAAGTTTGTTTATTCGCTGAACTTATTTCACTGTGATGTCCGGATATTCCTTTGTATAAAATTTCTTTAGTGCTAGCTTCCATTATAGCATTTATATAAGTTGAATATTTGTGTGCATTGGTTTTATATAAAACAAGTGCGGTTAGATTATTTATCCAATACCAACTATTACCATTGTGATAACTGGCGCTATTCTCCCCAGTGTCTTCAGGAATAAATTGATCGCTAGTTATATCAACTGTTGATAATCCTCCCCAAGGAAGATACAGCTTTGGCAATATTTTGTCAAAACATTTTTCCCATGACTTTATGTTTAAAAGTTCTGGCATTAAATAGGCAGTGATGAAAATATTTGGGCGGATCGTGTTATCATTCGCACAGTCTTTTAATATATGTTTTTGATAGAATTTTTCGATAATCGCATTTTTCAAATCTTCTTTGATAATTTTATATTGATCATTATTTGTAAATTTATCCAATAGATCATATATGTTGTATCTAGTAGCTTGAACTTCAATACAATGAGGCTCTCTTTGTAAAGAGTCCATCCAAGTTTCATTTTTTTGACTCACTGCAAGTTCGTCTCTTGTTCTTCTTTGAATTAAATTTGATGCTGCTCTTTCAAATCCTTTGACAATATCCATCTTAAAGTCTTCAGATAATTTATATTTTTCATCAATCTTTATTATTCTATTTGCAAGCCAACCGAGAGCATCAGCACTTTGCAAGTTATTTTCTTCAAGTTGATAGAATCTTTTTTTAGGAACTTGTCCAGTACTTAATATTAGATCAATTTGAGATAGAATGATATTTTTGCCTAGCTTTTTATTAACTTTATATATTTCTAAAAGAGAAATTGCTTCGTCTCTGTGCCAAAATTGAAAAAACCAAGGTAAGCCAGCGTAAGCTCCTGTTTTGGAATTATTTTCAACGGTTAATGATGATATTGAATTTATTGCGCATAAATAAGCCATTCTGATCTCGTCATCTGTAATATTTGGTAATTTATATTTTTTATTAATACTTTTTGATTCATTATTTGTAATACTAGTAAAATTTTTATATACATATTCAGCTTCTTCTATTGCTTTTTTCTTACTTCTTGAAACGCAAAACACAGCCTTTTTAAAGCTCATATTAACGCAGTGGAACACATATCGATCCCAGGGAGCTGAATTTCGGTTTTGATCCTTTTGATAATATTTTGAAAAGAATTCTTCAACCTTTTTCACGTTTTTGCTGTCAGATCTGATCACTAAATAGAGCAGGAATTCTTTCTTATCTCCAGTTCCATCTTCCTCCCAGTCTTTCTTTTTCTCAAATCTAATAATTGCTAGATCATCTTTTATTTCGATACTATAGAATCTTCCCATTTTTCTTGAATCGTAAGGATGTCTTATATCTAAGATAATCTCAGAATCAACTTTTTTATTTGTCTTAACGCATAATGAATTATATCCATTCGGGACGAAATATTTTTCATTAAGACCATCTTTATATGTTTTCTCAACACTTGAAAAGTTATTTACAATTTCATCAATTCCAGTTGTATTTAGGATATTAATTTTATCAATAATCTTATAAACGTTAAGTTCATATTTTTGATTATCAGAGCTGATATGAAAAAATCCTTGATATCTAGATTCTTTATCGTCAGTCATATAGAAATAATTTCCGAGATCGTTACTTAAAATCAACCCTGCTTCATCTTGAGCTTTCTTAATGATTTCTAAATTTTTGTATTTATGTATTATTTTCATTTTATATAAAATATTATTTTTTGTTTATAATTTCATTTTTTTCGTTAAGCATTTGTTCAATATCTTCAGAATCTTTCATCATTTCTTTCCTTATGTTATTTGATTGTTGATTTATTTGTTCAATATCAACTATATCTTTTTTTGCTTCTTCGTAAATTGCTTTTTTCTCTGTTATATTTCCTCCTGAGAAGAAAGTGCTACTAGTATGAACAAATAGAATAGCAATAATTGCAATTGCAATTAACATTCCAATTAACATAGATCCGTTTTGTTGTTTTAAAAAATTAGGCATTTTAGTATTATTTGTTATCATATATATATATATATATATTCAGCTTTTTCTAAGAAAAATATTTAATTTATTCTTTATAGAACTTTGCTGCATCTTCTGGAGATATAATAATTATGTAGGATTCTGTAGCCAATTCATATCCAGCCCATTTATTGGTCCTTGGTGTAATTTCAAAATGAAAATGCAAGTCTTTCCCTTTAGGAGAATAATGGAGATAAAAATTGTATGGAAAATTCATTGCTCCTAATTTTGTAATTATGACCTTAAATGATCTAGCAAGGCTATCAAGTTCTTTATCATTAAGTTCTGTTATATTTCTATAATGCTTTTTAGGAAAGATCCAAGCTTCATAATTATATCGTGGTGCGTATGGCGCGAAAACTATAAAATTATCATCAGAAAAGATTAGACGATCACTTTTCTCTTCTAATCTAAGTATATCACAATAAGGACATTTTTTATATTTTTCTAGTGCTTGGATTTCTTCTCTTACTAGTCTAGGGACAATTGTTGTAGCAATAACTTGAGTATGTGTGTGAATTATAGAAGTTCCAGCTTCTGCTCCACTATTTTTAAAAATTTGTACATATTTGATTCTGTTTCTTTTGGACAGATCTTTCATTCTATCAACATAAGCTAAAAGAACATTTTTAATTTCTTTCTCACTTAGATCGGCAAACTGTTTTTTATGATCAGGAGTCTCGGCTATGACATCATGAAATCCATAAGCTTGCTCTGAAGTATAAAATTTATTAACTTTTTTTGATCTAACTTTTGATTGTTTTTCTACGGCGGGAAATTTATTTGGAAACCATCTTACTTCCCATTTTTCTTTATTTCCAATTCTTCCTATTTCAGGAGGAGTTAAGTTTTCATTTCCTGGGCAAAAAAAACAAATAGAATCTTTTTTATTCGTTTTTGTTTTTTTAAATTGTTTAATTCTTTGGGAGCGATCTGTAGCAATATAACTCCATCTATCTAGAATATAGTCTTTTCTTAATTCAATCATAAAAAAATCTTAATCAGTTTTAACGATATTTCTTTAATCTATCATTAATTGTTTTTATCATTGTCTTTACGGTTTTGTTCTTTGAGATTTTTTTAGATAATGTCTCATCTTCCAAAATCTCTTTCACCCATGTTGCAAAATCATTTTTTTCTTTATTAACATGATTCAGAAAAGTTTCTTTGTCCATTTTTGACAATGAATCTTTCAGATCCTTTATGTTCCTTAAAACTGATCCATTACAAACCCAAAAACATTGATCGTCTTGGGCGTTCACTAGATCATTTTTTTTTGTTTTTCTTTTCATATTTTTCTTTTAGTATTAATTTAGATAATTAATTAAGTAAATAAATATAAGATTGTTAACTGCTTTTGAGTCTTAATCTAAAATCATTTAAGATGTTCATATAGCTGATAAAAGCTTCATATGGTGACTCATATGGACTGAAATATTTATGTACATCTCCATCAGAGAACCATTTTGTACACATATAGTAGAAGTGATCACTTGTTTGCAATTTTCTCCAATCAGCTTTTAACTTTTCATCAGCAGAATTTATAACATCCTCTTCAATCTCGTATATTTTTCTCAGTGAAGATTTTTGCATTGAATTACCAGTCCAGGCACTTAGGTCTCTTTCGGCATCTGCCCAAGTTAAAGTATTGTGTATATCTAATTCGCCAACTGTTTGATATGTAGATATCAATTCTGATGGAGTTTTGAAATTATTATCAGGGTGTTTTAATATTTCTTCAGGAAGAGAATATAGAAAATCGAATATCCCACTATCTTCCCATTGATGTTCACCAAATGTTTCATAATCCATAAATAGATTTACAGTGTTTCCGTTGCCATTCACGCTATTAAGCCAATTACAAAATTTTGGAACATATAGCGGATGCTCTTTCCATTGTTTATTTGAAAATCTAAAAGCAATATCATCAGAAAGCTTATAATTTTTTAAGAGAAGCTTGATTTTTTGAGTTCCTTTTGGTCTATATAAAAAATTAGGTGATCTATATCCAAGATAGTGTTCCCATCCTTCAGCTAAAATGCCATCATAACCAAGCCTTTCAATGATCGTTGCGAGTTCATTATTATAGGATAACTCAGTATTTCGAAACACTTTAGGTTCATAATCAAAAAGCTCTTTAATTTTTTTCTTATGAAGTTTGATCTGTTCTATAAATTCTTCATCTGAATAGAAAAATGCTAATGAATGATAATAGGTCTCACTCAAAACTTCAACATTGCCAGTTTTGATCAATTTTTGAAAAGATTCAAGAACCTCTGGAGCAAAATTTTCCATTTGCTCAAGAGCTGTACCAGAAAAAGAATAACTGATCTTGAATTCTGGATGCTTGTGAATTAGATCAAGCAAGATTTTGTTTGTTGGTAAATAACATTTTCTAGAAACTTTTTCCATAACAGCCTTGTTTCCTTTTTCGTTTAAATTTTCATCTTTGAAATAGTCATGATCATTTCCAATATCAAAAACTGAATATCTTTTTATTCGGTAGGGTTGATGAACTTGAAAGTAAAAACAAATTGAAGGCATATTATAATATTAAATAATCTTTTTTATTATTATTACACAAGAGGTCTGTTAATTAACTTGTTATAAATCTTAATTATTTTATCAGCGACGCTGCTCCATTTAAAATTGCTAACTTCATTTTGTCCATTGTCAGATAGACAGGTTTTTAATTCTTCATGATTGACAACTGCTAAAATTTTATTGGCCATTTCATCAGTATCCCAAAAATCAACTTTTAGACAATGATTTAAAATTTCACTGGCTCCAGATTGTTTAGAGATTATAACGGGAGTACCGCTAGCTAAAGATTCAAGAGAGGTTATTCCAAAAGGTTCTGATACTGATGGCATAACATATAAATCAGCCATCTTATATATTTGTCTTAGTTGTTTACCTCTTAAAAAGCCAGTGAATAGAACTTTGTCAGAAATACCTAGATTTGCTGCTTGTTCAATAATTTGATAGTCCATATCACCAGAACCAGAGATTATAAATAGTACTTCTTCATTTTTTTCTAATACTTTTTTGGCTGCGTTTAGAAAATAATCTGGTCCCTTATGTAATGTAAGCCTGCCAAGAAATAAAACTATTTTATAATTTTTAAAATTATGGCTGTGATTTTTACCGCCAGCAAAATCACTTACGTTTATTGCATTATGTACTACTTCTATTTTATCGCCATTTTCATCATAACCATTCGTTATTTTGTTTTTTGTTAGGTTACTTACCGCAATAATATTATCAGCATAATTAATTCCATCTTTTTCAATTTTATATACATATGGATTTAGGCCATGTCCGCCACTACGATCATATTCAGTTGAATGTACATGTGCTATGAAAGGTTTTCGAGAAACTTTTTGAGCTTCAATGCCTGCAGGAAATGTCATCCAATCATGGACATGGATAATGTCATGGTCAATTTCAGCAGCAACTTCAGCAGCAACTTTTGAATATCTATGCACTTCTTCAATCAGATTATCGCAATAGTTGCATTCAATATTTCCTTCTGTTAGTTCTAAAAATCTTCTTCTGTAATTTTCAGAAGTCATATAAGAAACCAAAAGAGAATCAATTTCTTTTATTTTTATTTTTGGTAATCTAGTGGAAATCACGTTCAAAAAATCTTCGTCTATTTTATAATCTCTTGGAAGTACGAAGTTAATCTCAACGCCTTTTTCGGATAGTGCCTTGGTGATTCCATAACAGGCTGTACCCAATCCTCCACTATTGAATGGAGGAAATTCCCAACCGAACATGAGAACTTTCATGCTTATTTATTTTTATTTTTTTATAGATAATCAAAATTTATCTTTGATAATATTATAACACAGATGTTAATAAATACAAAACTATTTAAAACTATTTAAAGACGCTGTTTAATTTGTTCCAGTACTACCAAATCCATTGTCACCTCTTTTGGTACTTACCAAAGAATTAACTTCTTCAAATTCAGCTTCCTCTACTTTTTGAATTAATATTTGAGATATTTTAGAAT
>JAGLIM010000064.1 GCA_023142995.1 Minisyncoccota bacterium
TTTTTTAAAATGACAACAAATTCTCCTCTGTAAGTAGAATCAATAACTCCGCCCATCGTTTTAATTCCATAGTTTATAGCCAGTCCGCTTTTATCCCAGAAAAGAGCGACATATCCTTCTGGAATCTCCATTTTAACTCCAGTTTTAAAGCCTTTTCTTTCTCCAGGTTTTAATATATAGTCTTCTTCTGCTGAATAAATATCAGCTCCAGCGTCTCCTTTGTGAGCATAACAAGGAACTTTCACGTCTTTATTTATTTTTTGAATCTTGATCTTTAGCATAAAAAGTGAGTTAAAGAGTTAGTTTTTTATCCTGAATATATTTTAAATTGTTTTTTATTGCCATCTCTGCCTTTTGTAGTTCTGCGCCCAAGTCAAATGCGTGAGAGATCTCTGATACCGCATCTGCTAATAATAGTTTTTGATACATCAAGACAGTTGCTTCTTTTTCCATTCCATTTTGGCGAAATTCTTGTATATGTTCTCCTTTTGGCGTGCAGTGTTTCATTACGATATCTTTGTTTTCAATACTGATCATAAAATATCCTCTTGGATCAGTTGCTTCAAATTTTATTTTATTTCCATATTTTTTCACTAATCCTTCCGCTGTTTGCCATTCGTTGTCATAAATATGTGAGCAATTTGAAAAAATTGTTAGTGTTCCCATTTTTTTTGAAAGTTTGTCCGCTATATGCTTTTGGACCATTCTAAGTCCGAAAGCGTTCAAAACCCATCCAGAGAAAATAGCGTGACTTCTGAAATATGCTGTTAAATTCAGTTCGTCTCCTAGCGCTGTTGCCTGAACTTGAGTCATACAAGGCGCTCTTTCTGCCTTGTGATCATTTGCCAGATCAAACATCATTGCAATTGCTGCTCTGTCAGTAGGATATTTTTTAAGATAAGGGATGATCACATCCTCCACTTGATTTATTCCTTTATAATCCCAAAGTCTTTCTCCGTAAGTGTAGACTTCGTCGCCCTTTTTGCCGTTCATTATATTAGCAGAATATTTCTCTATATCTTCTTTGCTCACTTGCATAAAAGGAAACATTTTAGGATCCATCGGATCTTCTTCGGTGACCACTGCTGCAATGTTAAAAAGTTCTTTTACATTTCCGCCATACCAAGTTGGATTTTCAACTCCGAATTTTAAGATCTTTTTAATAATTTGTAGCCAGACATTGCCAATATATCTGCCTCTGACCTTGAATACTGATTGATCTGTCGGAAATATTTTTACTTCTTCTTTTTTTGCGTCTGGAAAAATTTGAGACTCAGAGAACGGTTTTCCAATAGGTTTATAATTTTTTATTTTCTTTTTTATTTCATTTATATCCTGAATGCCAATTAAATTCTCTATTTTGATATTCTTACGAACCAAGTCTAAAATTTCTTTTGGAATCTCTTTATGAATTTTAGCAAAATCATTTCCAATTACTTCGTGTTCTTCACTAATTCCTTTTTCAAAAAAATCTACTAATACTTTTCCGCTTCCAGAAAGTTCCGTTCCGCAAACGATCAAATGTCTAATTGAAGGTTTAGCGAGAATATTTCTGATTATAAAGTTTATCCCCTCTTTTGAATAGAGCTGTCCTGCAACACAAAAAGAATCAGGATCTAATTCATC
>JAGLIM010000065.1 GCA_023142995.1 Minisyncoccota bacterium
CATGAAAAGATACTATGTTTATATTATAAGTTATTAAGGAAACTTAACTATATATAACTATGTGTGTTTGTATATAATATCTAGAATTTAGTTTTTGTTATGTTCTATCCATTCTTTGATCTTTGGGATTGTTTCTATAAAATTTTGATGTACTTTTATATTTTTTTCAATTATTTTGTCTGGTTTTATCCAGAGACATTTTTCTACATCATATTTCCTCTCTATTTCATCTTCTGATCTTTTTAATTCTATCTTTTGTTCATTTGGAAATTTTGCAATATATGTTACAACGGGAATAAAAATTTTATTTTCTTTGTATGGATTATCCCCTTCTGCATAAGAGATTCTGGAATCAAGCAATTCTGCATTATTTTTTTCAACACTAATGCCGACTTCTTCTTCAGTCTCTCTAATCGCGGCATCAATAAATTGTTCTTTTTTGTCATAATCAACTTCTCCACCTGGAACAGTCCAGACGTCATAGTTATTTCTTTCCTTTACTAAAAGTATCTCATTTTCATCATTTACCAGTACTAAAGAACCGACAAAATATGCCGATTGAATTGGAAATTCTAGATTTTCCTGTTGATTTTTCATTTTTTTGAGTTATCTTCAATTACAAAATTCATTTCAAACTGTCATTCTGAACGGGTTCCGAATGACAGACTATTATATGCTTTTCTATCTCTGTTAAATCTATCATATTTATTGATTTCTTTCAAATAAAAATGCGTCTCGTTTCAAGGAGTCGCATAAACTATTTATTAAATTCTTTGAAGTTGATCTATTTCTTTTAGATCGGTTCCTATGTCTTCGAAATAAATACGTTCAAAAGAAGTATCTTCTTTCGTTGCAGTGTCTATCACAAGTTTTAAATAGGTAAAAGCAATATCTTTCCCTGCATTTTCTCTTGCTTTTTCTAAGTTCTCCCTTGCTTCAGCGATAAGTGCCTCTCTTTCAAGAGTTTCCATTTCAGGATATGTTGTATCTACAGCTTCAGGTTTAAAGCACAATTTTTTAAGACATTCATTGATATATCTTACATCATGAATGTGAATAGCTTTCATACTATTATTATCTTTTGCTTTTTGAAGCATGATCACTAATTTCTTAGATTGTGCAACATAACCAATGTTCTGAAGAGCTTTTAGCTCTTTCATATTCGTTCCTGTTTGCGATTTAAGGTATCTAGAATTTATACTTTCCGATAATCTTATTATCAGACTAATTAAAACTGAGACATCACGCTTGTCTGCCTCTGTTCTTACAGTCTCAACATGTCTTTCAATATCACTTTTTGCTTTATCATTATCTTTACTTATAGTTATTCCTCCTACAGTCTTTAATAGCAAAATGCTATTAATATCAATTGTATTCTATCCTAAATTTTAACAATGTCAATCATTTATTTGAAATAATTTCAGTTTGATATTTCTAATATTTTATACCTTTCTTTTAATAGAAAGGCTTATTTTTTTATATAAAAAAGGGAATTAAATTTTCTCCTCACGAAGAAGTTGATTTAATTCCAATAACTTTTCTGTATAATTTGGATATATATTAATATTCCATTTTTCTATTTCTTCCATTGATGTAGGTAGTGCTACAAGTTTATACTTCTTAATCATACAGCCTTTCTCTGGAACTCTGTTTAGTTTAATTTCTCCAGTATTCCAGAAGCCAGTGTGTAAATAAGACAGTATCACAAGACCAATTCCGTTATAAGGATCGTATGCAGGTGTAGGATATATAAACTGTGGATTGTCAATCAAGCGTAAATCTTTTGAATCAATTTTTAGTCCTACTTCTTGATACACTTCTGCTACTGCTGCTTCGTATGGCGTTTGACCTTCACGGACTTCAACTTCCCCTCCTGGCGGTGTCCAGATATTGTTTTCCACTCTATCTTCCGAAAGTGTTAGTAAAATTTGTCCTCCGTTAATTATAGTGACATTGGCAAATATATAAAATGCCGATGTAGGATATTTTTGTTTACCGAACACTGGTTCTAAGTTTGCAAAAATTGGTTTATCTGTCGTTTAAATTCCTCCTAAACTCTTAATGGCAAAGAATGTTATCAATACCAATTCTATTCTATCTCAAATCTTAACAATGTCAACTTTAGCGCTTGTCATGACTCTTTCTCCATCAAAAACCGATGAACCACGAGAATAAACAACTTTTTTAAATCCAGCTAATGCGATAAGTTTAGCGCAGGCAGGACAAGGAAAGTGTGTGACATATAAAATTGTGTTTTTTAGGGAAACTCCATCATGTGCTGCTAAGGAAATGATGGATGCTTCGGCATGAGTAACACTGCAAACTTCGGGATCTTTTCCTGGTTTGATTGAATCGCGAATACAGCCGATCTTATAACATTCATCTTCGTTTGGAAGCATTCTATTAAATCCACGAAAGATCACTTTTTCATCTTTGACAGTCACAGCTCCAACTTGTCGCCACCAGCATTTTGATCTTTCTGCTTCTTCTAATGCTTCTTGCATGAATTTTTGATGTTTCTTTAATTCTTCTTCTGGTAATTCTGATGCTTCTTTTTTAAATTCCTGAACCTTGTCATCTGACCAGCGTAATCTAATATCATAATATTTAATAATATCTTTATATTTACTGTCTATAAGATATTTATTCGCAAAGTCTTCTCCTTTATCGCCTTTTAAAATAAATATTTTATCTGGTTTTAGATCGTTTAGGATCTTTGAAAAACTCTCTTTCTCTATAGAAAAAAATTCTTCAATAGAAATATATGAATTAATTATGCGCTTTATATCTTTTTTAGAAACTTTTCTAATATCTATCTCCAAAGATGTTAGTTCTTTGATGATCTTATCGCTTAAAATTCCAACAAAAAAAACAAAATTTTCTTTGTCTTTTTTTATTTCATTTAAAAATTCAACATATCCTTTATGAAATACTGAGAATTCACCGAGTATTAATATTTTTTGTTTTGACATAAAAATAAAGTTATTAGTAACAAAGTCATAAGCTGTAGGACTAGTCATTGGTCATAAGTCGTTGAACTAAAAAAGCACGTAAAACTTATAACTTAAGTCTTGTGACCATTCTTACTGCCAACAACCTTGTTACCTATGACTAAACGAACTATCCAATTGGAAAATTAATTACTTTTGCCATTTTGTTTTTACCAAGCTCTGGGACAATAAGGTGAAAATGTAAATGGCAAACAGTCGCTCCAGTATATTGAGTTTTACCAAATCTCAAAGTCAATGCTCCACCTTTTATTTTATATTTTTTAATCGTCCAGTTTGCAAGACAATAAACTATTTCAAAATCAGAAGTTTTTAAATCACAAAATTCTTCTTTATGTTCTTCTGAAATGATCAAAAAATGAAATTTTGCATTTTCATAAGGCCAGCTGTTTTTGGTTATAAACCAATTTTTATAAGTTTTGAGTATCTTTTTTTTGTGATATTTAAAATTTTCCTTACAAAATGGACATTCATTGATCTTTTCTATTGTTTCTAGTGTATTTTTGTAATCTTTTGATTTTGCATATCTGGTATCAACTACTTTTTTCATAGTTTAATATTAGATAAAATATACTCTAATCTTTTTTTAAATGTTTTTTCAATTATATCACTTGTAGATGTGTTTTCAGCTTGTCTCTCAAGAAGTTTCATTTCTCCACAATATTTTTCAATACTATCTCTTTGCTGTTTCGGATAGCTTTCTTCAATTGCGACAAATACATCTGGATTAATCTTGCTTAAGATCGTCATTTCCCAGTTTCCTTTTTCATCCACATCATCTATTAATGTTACATAATCAACGAAATGTTGATAACTTAACATTTCCATACGCTCTTCTTCTGGAATCACAGGTCTTAGAGAATTCTTCTTGTAGATCTTAATTGCACTATCACTGTCAACTCCAACAATGAGAATATTTCCTTGTTCTTTTGCTTTATTAAGATATCGCAGATGTCCAATGTGAAGCATATCCCAAGAACCAATTGTACAAACAACTTTATTACCTAGTATCTTATGAGCTCTGATAACTTCTGATAATTTGTTATAATCTGTTATTATTTTACTTTTTATATCAGTTGTCATATAGATAAATAATAAATTAATTATAAATGCTAAAGAAATTAATTAATTTTAAGAGATTTTTATTCCGACTCCCATAGTAGAAGTAATTACAACATTTTTTATATAATCTCCTTTTGCCCCACTTGGCTTTGAGTCTTTCATCATCTGCATGAAAGCTGTAATATTTTCTTTTAGCTTATCTTCTCCAAAAGAAACTTTTCCAACTAGTTGGTGAATATTTCCAGTGTCATCATTCTTGAAATTGATCTTTCCTTTTTTAAGTTGTTCCACGGTTTTTTTGACATCAGTTGAAACAGTTTCTGTTTTAGGAGAAGGCATAAGTCCTTTTGGTCCAAGAATTTTTGCAATCATTGCCAATTTTCTCATCATATCTGGAGTTGCAACTGCGATATCGAAATTAGTTTCTTTTGTTTTTTTGATCTTTGCAATCAAATCTTCTCCTCCGACTAGATCGGCTTTAGCTTCTTCAGCTTTTTTGGCTTGATCACCTTCTGCAAAAACTGCAATCTTTTTCTCTTTTCCTGTTCCATGAGGTAAAACTACAGTACCTCTGATCTGTTGATCTGCTTGTTTTGGTTCAAGATTAGTTCTAAAATGAATTTCCACACTTTCATCAAATTTTACATTTGAATTTGCAATCAGCATTTTAATTGCTTCATCTAGTTCGTAAATTTTAGTTACGTCTAACTTTTCCTTTATACTTTTGTATCGTTTTGATTTATTCATTGTTTTTTCTTTCTGTGGTTCGAGCGCGTTTTAAATTAATTGTTAACGCTCCCACGGTTAGTTATTAAATTATATATTAATTTGTTGATTTAAAATTGTTTGTTAAATTATTTTAAAGATCTTAATAGTAATTATAAGAAATATTAAAAAATATAGTAAATCATAGAAAAGTTTAATTGGGAAAAATTGTGAGTCTAGTCGAAGAAAATAATTAATTATTTTCTTATAATATCTTCTATTTTACATACTCTTTTCATTTTTTTCGATTGAGAAAGAATAGCATTTTTCTTTAGAATAACTAAAGACCTTTGAAGCAATGTAAATTCCAGCTGGTACGAAAATTAAATTTCCAACTAAATTATTTCTAAAAAATGGAATTGCCATATAATAGCATCTAATCAATCCAGACAAACTATATTCATACATTCCAGACATCAGCCACCAGCCGAAGTTAGTATAAATATAGAAGAATATTGATGATAGCAGAGCTAAAACAACTGATTTTTTCCATTTTGAACCAAGTTTTAAGTTTGGAACTTTTCTGCTGACATATCCTAACAATCCGATTATTGCGAATGCTGTCCAGGTAAAAATAAAAATGTATGTATTTCCAATCACTAGATCACTTAAGAATATTGTCAAAAGAGGAACTGCAACTGTATAAACACCACCTAGATATATTCCTGAGATCAAAGCGAGTACTGTTATTATTTCCAAATTTGGAATTCCGATATAGCTTACTAGAAAAAATCTGCCGATTACGCCAATTGTTATTAGTATCAACGCTATAACTATTTTAAATTTATTCATAATTCGTATATCTAAAATGGCACTTTTTCAAATCTCCATTCAACATTATCCCCTTCTTTCAGGATCTTTTTATCTGCTGCGACATCGCCTAAAGTATTGTTAATATAATATTGCCAATATTTTCCATCATCACCATTTTTAATTCCATTAATGCTTTCTACAAATACACCATAACTATAATTATTATTATATTCTATTTCAATACTTTCTTTTAAAATGTCGAATACCGTTGATTCCTCTGAGATGTTATCCAATTTGTATTTTTTTTCATTTTCGCTGGAAATAATTTTCAGAGAAACAGATATTTCTTTTTCGAAATCTTCAACTACATTATTATTCTCATCCTCATTATTAAATGGAATAATATCTGTATTTAATAGAAATATAATAGGAATTGAAAAAATCAAGATCAAAATCAAAAAAAATGATTTATATTTCCAGTCCTCCTTTTTCTTTATAAGTTTTTCACTCATTTTTTAGAAAATATTTATTATTGCTATTATTCAATTGTAATTCCCATATTTTTTGCAGTTCCAGCGATGATCTTCATTCCTGCTTCAATATCATTTGCATTTAGATCTTTCATTTTCAGTTCTGCAATTTCTTGTAATTGTTTTTTTGTAATTTTACCAACTTTATCTTTTTGCGGTTCTTTTGATCCTTTTTTTATTCCTGCTGCTTTTTTCAATAATTCTGCTGCTGGAGGAGTTTTCATTATAAAAGTGTATGATTTATCTTCGTAAACAGAAATTTCAACAGGTATAATGTCTCCCATCATTTCTTTCGAATCATTGTTAAATCTTGTACAAAATTCTTGAATGTTTATACCAGCTTGACCTAAAGCAGGGCCAATCGGTGGTGCGGGGTTTGCTTTCCCAGCTGGAATTTGAAGTTTAACTAATTTTTCAATTTTTTTAGCCATGTTATTTATTGTTAGATATTTTATAATGAACTCTGTCATTCTGAACTTGTTTCAGAATCTTTGTTGTTTTAGGTTTTAATTTATTCTATTTAAAATTATCTTTCAGCTAAAGCGAAAATACAATTATCTTTTTATTTAGGATAATTCTTGTGTTTTCGCTTCGGTCTAAATACCTTGTGATTTATGGGATAAATTAGTGTAATAACCGGAAGATCCTGAAACAAGTTCAGAATGACATTTAAATTTTCAATGACAATTCAAATCTTCTTAATTTGTAAAAAGTCTAATTCTAGTGGTGTTTCTCTTCCGAACATTTGAACTAAAACTTTGATCTTACCTTTTTCTTCATCAATTTCTTCAACTTTTCCATCAAAATCTTTGAATGGTCCATCTACAATCTTGATAGTATCTCCTTGTAATACATCAATTTTATACTTTGGTTCTTTAACTCCCATTCTCTTTTTGAGTGCAGACATTTCTTCTTCAGAAATTGGAGTAGGCGTTGTGCCAGATCCAACAAATCCTGTTACATTCGGAGTATTTCTAACAACATACCAAGAATCATCGTTTACGATCATTTCTACCATTACATATCCTGGAAAAATTCTTTCTTCAACGACTTTTCGTTTGCCGTTTTTTATTTTTATTTTCTTTTCCTTTGGAACTAAAACGTCAAATATCTTATCTTCCATGCCCATAGATTCAATTCTTTGTTTTAAATTTCTACAAACATTGTCTTCATATCCAGAATAAGTATGTAATACATACCAATTTTGTCCAAAGTCTACTGTCTGTTTTGGCATAGCTTTATTATTAGTTATTATAAATTACTTTAAATTAAAATATTTAAGGGGTTGTAAAGAAATAACATCCCAAAGTTCGTTCAGCTTTATGTTAGATTGGCTTGAAAAAAATTGAGGGATATTGTTATATGCTGAAAGTTTTTTCAAGCCAAGATGGCGTGAAGATGAGATGAAATTTGGGAAGTTATTTCTTTACAAGCCTTAAGCAGTATAAATATTTTCAATTATCAAACTTAATACGTAATCAACTCCGCCTAAGAAAGCTGCTGTAGTGAGACTTATTACAATGATTATAAAAGAGTCTTTAATCGTAATCTTTTTACTCGGCCAAGTAACTTTCTTCGCTTCATTTTTAACATCAGTAAGAGAAGATTTTATTTTTTTAAATATATTCATTTTATTAAATATTATAAATATTATTGATTAAATAGACTTCTTATGTTTTTAAAACAGCCCTTAAAGGCTATTTATTCATTAACACCATAATACAGGTAATTTCAGACTTAGTCAATAGCGTAAAATTTATTTTGTTCTATGTTTCAGTAATCTTATTGTTATACATTTAAATCTTATCGGTTAATATCTATCATAATTAAATTATGATTTAAATCCATCTTTTCTTTTTTAATATTGTCAAAAGCAATATAGACAATAAAAGTATAATTATTACAATATACACAAAAGCAAAAGGATTGTTTTGCATTGGTAATTTTATATTCATACCATAGACACTTGAAATAATTGTTGGAACTGTCAAGGTGATCGTTACAACTGTTAGAACTTTCATAATTTTATTCAGATCATTTGTCAGAATTGTTGAATATGCCTCACGAATATTTCTAATTGATTTCAGTGCGGTTCTTGAAATTTCAAGTGTTTGCTTGCTATCCATAAATAGATCTTCAATAATATCTCGGTCTTTTTCAAATATTGGTACAAAACGACCACTCAGAATTCTTTCAAGATTACTTATAATTGGCACGATGGATGAAACAAAATCGTTAAGAGTCTCTTCTTCTTGTACTAGGAATAAGATATCTTTATTCTCAAGGTTCTTGATCTTGATCTTTTTAATTTTGATATCTTTCAATATTCGTTTAAGATTTGAATCATAACTGTTGAATGCTTCAATAATTATTTTTAGAAGAAATCTTGTTTTGTGTGTTGTAAAACAGGATTCTTGTTTGCGGATAATCTTTTTAATCAAATCGTTATTATCTTTGCATAAAGTTATAATGTTGTCTTTTGTTATCACTATTAAAAGTGGAATTGTAGTTGCATTTAGATCGCTTTGAACAGGAAATCTAATGATAAAATAAAATATATTATTGCTTTCTTCTATTCTCGATATTTCATTTTCGTCTAAAGCGTCTTCTATCACAGTTAAGTCTAGATGAAGTTTCTTCTCTAGCTTTTCGATCTCATCAATATTTGGGTTAATAACGGAGATCCAGCTACCCTTTTCAATTTTTTTCAATTTTATTAACTCCAAATCTTTTAAAGATCTTTTATAAATATCAATCATATATTTTTAAATTATTAATTTTCAAGTTTTGCTGACTCGGAAAAAACTTCTTTTGCTTTGTTCCAAATTCGATCGTCACCTTTGACTGTTTTAAGCCAATACCACCATTCTCCTCCCCAAAGATATGCTTCTGAGAACTCTACGCGCTTTACATAATCAATGTTCTTTTGAAATTGTTCTGGACTCATTGATCTGTATTGTTCTTGAAGCGAAGTTTCAATGATTGTTTTAGGTCCCCATGGTTCAGCTTGCAGTTCAACGATAATAATCTTATCAACACCAGTTAAAAGCATAATGATTGCAGCTTTTAATCTGTAAACAATTGATGATATAGGATAATGAATATATCCGATATTTTCGTTCCAAACGATCCTGTATAAAGTTGTTCCTAAGATATCTGCTCTTTCTCCAGCGCCATACCATGTACCAAGTTCTCCACTATCAGAAATTATAATTGGTCGATCATCTAATGATTTGACTGTTTTTATTTCTTTATTTAGAAAGTTTTTATTGAACTTTGGACATTCCCCGAAACGTAAAAACGGTTCATTCTCTACTTGCCAAGCAATAATGTTTTCTTTGTCTCTATATCGCTCAACAACTTTTGTCATAAAAACAATAAGTTCATATTGTCTTTCTCTTTCACTAATATTTTCAGCCCAATCAGGTATATGGCATTCTGGCCATCTTGGCTGTTTTTGTCCAAGAGTCAAAATGATCTTAACTTCTCTTTTTTGAGCTTCTTGGATTTGCCAATCAAGATCTTCAAAATCATAAATTCCTTTTTGAGATTCAATTTCTGTCCAATATGAAGGTAGACGTAATCTTTTTACTCCAGCATCATCTAAGAGTGCTAAGTAAGTTTCTTTCCAATCTAGTTCAAGATGTTCTGCAAACGGTTTTGAGAATGTAACTCCATAGATCACATCACCACCATTTCTTGGTATTGCAAAAAAGATAACTAATCCTAATAATATGGAAAATAGTATTACAATTTTTTTGTGCTTTTTTATTATTGACATAGATTTAGTTTTATGATAGATTGACACGATAAGTTTCAAGTAAAAATAGACTTGGCTTGATAAGGAGGAAAAACAGTGGAGTTTGATGATATATTAACTTTGTTATTTCGAATAGCCATTGTGATGATCATCTTTGGAGTGGCATTCTCAGGGTTTTGGAAAATATGGATAGCAGTAGTTATTAATATTATAGCAATAGAAAGTTTCTTTGCTATGATAGGATCCCTATTTATATTTATAGGAGCTACTTTATTTGTAGTTGTAATGATCCTATATGCACTTTTTGAGTCATAAAAGTAGTAGTTTCAGTAAAATAACTATTACTTTATTTTTTTATCCGACAGTAAGTAAAAATAATCCTATTCCAATTATAATAATTGCTGTAATCTTCATTTTGAGGATTTTTTTATTAAGTTGTTCATGAAAAAGGCTGGGAATCTTTTTTGAAAGAATTATCGCCAGAAGTAGAACAAAAACATATTGAAACGCCTGGAGAGAATTTATGATCGAGATTTTACTTCCTTGGATTGAAATTGCATAAAAGATCATTATAGCTGCAGTGGCTGCTAAAATCTTATTTGGTATAAATAGATAAGCCGTATTTTTTTTAATTGTATCTGGAGTAGAGAATATTTTTTCTCGATTGCTTTTTGAAATAAGTAGAAAAAGAGATCCGACAAATCCTCCAATTTGCAAAAGGATAAATCCATCAAAGAATCCTAAGTCTAAGTATAAAAGTTTTATTAAAGTATAATAAAAAGCAAATAAGAATCCAGCTAAAACTGCTAATTTAAATCCTGGAAAAAGAGAAAAAACTCCGCGAGTATGTTTTAACGATAGTAAAAAACCTCCAATAATAAAAAATACAAAAGCAAAAAGTTGATTGACTGATAAAAGTTCACCTAAAATTATATAAGAGAGAAAAACAGTGAAAATTGGAATAGTTGCGCCTATTACAGGAATAACTCTTGAAGCCTCGCTTATTTTTAAAGCTTTATAGAAAATTAATAATGTTAAAATAAATAAAGAACCAGTTCCAATACCAATAAAAAGAAGATCAATTTTTGGTAAAGTAAATCCAACAAAAGGAATCAAGAGTAGAAATAGAACTTGGAAAATTCCGGAATAGAATGTATAGGCAACTGGTTTTAATACTGTATTAGAAACAAGATGTTTATCCATTATGCTTACTATTGCATTGAAAAAGTGAGCAACAATTGTGATTAGGATCCAAGACATGGATTAGAAAATTAGGAATTAGAACATTAGAACATTTAGGATTGTACTAATGTATTATCTTGAAATGAGTTTTTCGATAAACTCAAATTAACACTTGCTAATTGGAGATTTTTCTTATCAGCGTTTTTTTGTTTATTCATCCGCTTTTTTGTTCAGACTAGTTTTGTGAAACAGATATTGACATATTTTAAAAAGTGTGACAGAATATTTTTAGAAGTGTTATTTCAAATAAAGAAGGTGATTAAATGGAAAAAGAAATGCTTGATAGGATAATTTTTGAAAAAAAGACTAGCTTAGAACATTTGCGGGGGACATTTTTTGAAGACAAAGTTTTGCCTGTAATAGAGAATGCTGCTAAAACCTTAGATGAGAGTGATCCCAGTAATGAACAATTATTTTTAATAGTTGAGCATTACTTGATGCCTATTGAGCTGAGAGAAGAAGCATTAGACATCTTGCTCTTAAGGCTTGCAGAAGTGGAGTTAAGGATAATTATAAAAAATGGTGGAATTCCTTCTGAGATAAGAGAAAAGATTGCTTTGTCATTGCTTGATTCTTTAGCAGAAATAAGAAAATGAAAATTAAGGAACAGCTGTCAGTGGACTTAATGGATAACAGATGCCAACGAGTACCACTGGCTATTTTTTTATCTGAAATAAACTGCAAATAAAAACTTATATTCTTTTTGCATAGTATTATTCTTAGATTTTTCACCCTATCGGGATTCGAAATGACAAAAAAGGAAAACTTGTCATCTCGAAATGAGCGGTAGCGATTGAGAGATCTAAAAGTTATTTTAATTTCACTTAATTTTTCTTGTTTTTAGTGTAGTATTATTCTTCTTCTTAGACTTCTCATCTTATCGGGATCATTCTGATAATTTCTAATCCCTAACTTTCTAACTCCCTAATTCCTAATTTTCTAATACCCCAGTCTTGCATATCTTTGCGTATTCTAGTGCGCTAGGACGAATTTTTGTACTCATATCTTTATAATTCATTTCTACAAGTCCAAATCTTGGACCATATCCATCTCTCCATTCAAAGTTATCTATTAGCGACCAGTGCATATAACCCCTGACATCTGCGCCATTTTTAATCGCTTTATGAATATATCGTAGGTGCTGTTTAATGAATTTTTCTCTTTTCTGATCTTTTTCGTCTGCCAGTCCATTTTCAGTTATGTATATAGGTAGATTATATTTTTTTAGATTGTTTAATACATGATATATTCCCTTGGGATATATTTCCCAATTCAAATCTGAAACTTCTTTATCATCATTTTTAATCTTAGCAAAAGGAAATGAAAAAGGAGTGATCTTTATCCTGTCGTGAAAATAATAATTAATTCCGAGGAAATCTTGATGGTTCTTTGTAAGTTCAAGGAATAAAGAATTTCTGAAGAAGTTAAAAGTTTTTGCAACAGATCTGTTCAGAATAGATTTGTTATTAAAAGGTTCTCCAAAAGAAAGATTTTGAGCAACTCCGACTTTTGCATTTTTGTTTATGTCGTGAATGCACTCATAAGCTTTTTTGTGAGTTTTGACAAAATTATTTATGACTTTGGGAGCCAAAAAAAGATTGTTCTTTTGTGGTGGGAACTTGCCAAGAATATATGAAAGAGATGTATATATCATTGGTTCATTCGTAGTCATCCAAAAATCAACTAGATCGTCTAGCTCTTCAACCACAAATTTGGTATATTGTTGAAAATAATCTGCAAATTTTGAATTTTCCCAACCACCCTTTTCAGACATCCACAATGGAAGCGTCCAATGCCAAATTGTAACCATTGATTTAATGTCTCTTTCCTTTAAAGCTAATAGCATTTTTCGATAATGTTCTATTGCTTTTCTGTCAAATTTTCCTTCTGCAGGCTGGATTCTCGCCCAGGATAAAGAAAATCTATGTACGTTTTGATTGAGTTCTTTTGCTAAATCAAAAAAGTGTTCATAATTAAGGTAATAGTTACAAGCAGTTTTTGCAGGAAACTTTTCTGACCAGTCGCATATAACATTACCGCCTTCAACTTGATAGGAAGAGACAGAAGATCCCCACAGAAAGTCTTTTGGAAATTTTAGGATTTGCTTTGGCATAGTTTAGGTTATTAGGTTGTAGCTTCTTAGCTTTTTAGGGATCTAAAACTTCTACGCACTTCACCCCTAAAAACCTAAGAAGCTAATCCCATTATACACTATTTTTGAATTAAAAAAAGAATGCTCATCAAAATCTTAAAAATAAATATTATACTTTACGTTCTATTGACCTGTTATTCTTTATGTGATAAAAAGAAAATAGCTTGAAATGCTAGAGGAGGATTATAATGAAAGAAAAAATAAACAAAAAAGTGGAAGAATACATTGACAGCCTCGTAAAAATGTTTATTGAAGATCTAAGAAGAGTTTTAAATACTGGAATAAACTCTCAAGAGCTCGTTCGACTATTTCTGGAAGAGAGTATAAAAGTAAATATTTCTTCCATGGAAAAAACCAACAAGAAAATAAGAGGAAATGTTTTCACAAGAGTAAACAGTATTCTTTCTGAAAAAGGAATTTATGTTAAACCCATAAGAAAGAATGAATTTAATTGTCGAGTTTCACTTATTGGAGATTTTTCTTCAAAAGAACTATGGATTCGCATTAAAGATGGTGAGATTATATTAGAAAAGCGCTATTTAATAGAAAGTGGAAAGAGAGCTTTCGAGGAAATTACGAAAAGGCTTGTTGAGGATATAACAGATTCCGCTGTTCTTTTCGGAGAAAGGGCTGTGAAGCTGCGCTTAGGAGAAACAGTACGTCTTCAAGACATTAATATACTGCTCTCAATAAAATCAGAAACTGCAAGAAGGAAGATCATCCTAGTTGCTGTCCAAAAATTAAAGGAAGTGCAGATAGCAGCAGAATTTGGAAAATGCAAAAGCAATAGTGAGGAAGGGCGTTATGATTGTACAATTTATATGATTGATAACGCTTCTTAGGGTATTATTATAATACCTTTTTTTTATTCTTTCTCATTCTCCAATTCCTTCTTTACCTCCTCAAACTCATTTTCAACTCTTTTCAGCCGTTCTTTGCTAGTTTTGATCAGTTTTACGCC
The DNA here is from genome assembly GCA_023142995.1 of Minisyncoccota bacterium. GTDB lineage: Bacteria > Patescibacteriota > Minisyncoccia > JAHIHE01 > JAGLIN01 > JAGLIM01. The sequence goes on from JAGLIM010000065.1 coordinate 14,234, forward strand.
TTCTTTCACTTTTTCAAGTCCTTTTTCAACATCAATTTCTTCTTGTGACTCAAACCAATCTACTATCTTCCCTAATTTTTTAAGAGATTCACTCAGATTTGTTTTTTCCATATTTTTTAAAATTAGTTTTAAGTATTTATAACCTTCTAATTTCTAACTTCTCATTATATTTAATTAATTTTAAATATAGAAGAATTTTACGGAGTCCTGACGAAAGTCAGGAAGAAGTATCACAATTCTTTTGAAATTCGCTAATCTTGTGAAATTTCATCCTTGCTTTCGCAAGGACTCCGTATGAAATTCACGAATAAAAATAAATTCAAATTCCTAATCTCTAACATTCTCTTTCACTTCCGCATCAATTTCTCCATCAGAAACCTTCACACTAACAACATCTCCCTTTTTTAATTCTCTGACACTTCTAATAATCTTTCCCTTTAAAGATACAATACTATATCCAAGTTTTAATTGTCTTCTTGGATCATTTATGCTTATTGTGTTTTCTAAAAAACTTATTTTGTTTTTAGATTCTGTGATTTTTTTACTATAATCTGAAAATATTCTATTTGCTAAATTGTTAATATTATTTCTTGCATTACTAATTGTATAACTTATATTTTCAACTTTCTTTAAAAAATTATTTTCTGTGTCAGTAAATCTTTGCAGTATATTTTTAAATTTCTGATTTAGATCAAGAGAAGCTCTTTCAATATTATGATTAGATTCATATAAATATCTTTCAAATGAATTTATCAAAATTGTTTCGTTTTGATCTAGCTTTTCAAAAGCTTTGTCCCATGATTCTCGAATTGTTCTTGCTGCTGCAGTCGGAGTTGAGACTGCAAGATCGCAAACAAGAGAAACGAGAGAAACATCTTTTTCATGACCCACTCCGCAGACAACAGGAATTTTCAAATTTGCGATCTCTTTTATCAATGCTTCATTATTAAACGCTTGTAAACTTTCCAAACTTCCACCTCCTCGAACGATTACAAGTACATCAACTTTTTTTGTTTTTTTAAATTTTCGAACAGCTTTTATTAGATCAAAAACGGCTTGTTTTCCCTCAACACTGGAGTTTACAAATTTAATTTTAAATCCATAACTTCCTAAATTTGTTGTAAAATCCCCTATTGCAGCGCCTTGTGATGAAGTAATCAGTCCAATTGTTTCTGGCAACTCTGGTAGATCTTTTTTTCTTTCAGATGCAAATAACCCTTCTTTTTCAAGCTTACTTTTTAATTTATCATAAGCCTTTTTTAACGCTCCCTCTCCTGCAATTTCGATCAAGCTTGTTTTAAAACTTAACTTTCCATATGGCTTATAAATTTCAGGATATCCGCTTACAATAATTTCATTTCCAGGTTCAATTTTTATCCCAGAGATATCATATTGATATCGAAATATCAGACAGTTTATAATACTTTCATCATCACCATCTTTCAAACTGAAATAGATTACTTTTTCTCTTTCGTCAACGCTTGTGATCTCGCCTTTTATTTTTACCTCTTCAGAAGTTAATTTTTCATTCAAATAATCAAGAAACCTACTTACAGAGTAGATATTTTCTTTCGGTTCGTTTTTTTCTGATCTATCTTCTATTTTAAATTCATCTTTAAATTTATCATTTTTGAATTCCGAAACCAAAGATTCAAATGTAGATAACTTATTCTCTTTACTGCTATTTTTTACAATATCTAAAATTTCTTTTCCATATTTATAATATTTTTTGTCCTTTATCCCTTTAATACTTGTTAGATCTTCTCTTGATCTTGGGTTAAGTGTCGCGATATCTTCAATCGTTTTATTTGGTAAAACTCGAAAAAGTTCAACTCCTTCTTTTCTGGCTGTTTCGTTTCTCCATTTTCTTAATTTTCTTAATAGGTCAGGACTCATAATAGTTGTTTTTTTGCTGTTAACTTAAAATTTTCTTTAGAAACTTCTGAAAAATTTGTCTGAATCCCCGTTTTCACGAGGACAAGCTTGTTTTAGGATCTTTTATATTCTAGATTTTGATTTATACCATTTATCTCATACCCTCTTTTTCGGTATAAACACAATAATATTGTTCGACTTTATGGAGAACTCCACGCAATAAATTTCGGAGCAAGGTCGAAAAATATTAAAAGATTATTGTATTTCCAACTCATTCATCTTTTTGATGATGTCAATTAAATTTAAATGAGCTTTTCTAATATATGAATGAGTATCTTTCAGAGATCTACGGATTTCTTTTGTGATCTGGTTCAAGTTTTCATTTGTCAAATTATCTTTTCTATCTTTTGCAGTCTCAATTTCATCTTTTGCAGAAGCTATATTTTGGTTTAATTCTTTCAGGCATATCTTTAGTTCAGATGTGTTGTAATCTTTGTCATCTAGATCCTGAATCTTTAAGTTTATCTTCTCAGAATAATTTTCAAATTTTTCCACAACAAATGAAGTTCGAGCAATTAGTATTTCCCCAATTGCTTTTTTAAATGTCAGTTTAACATTTTTCCAATGATCTTTTATTAAAATTGCTTCTTGTTTAATTTCCGTGGTAGAAAGATCACCTGAAAGCTTATCTTGTCTTTCTTCTAAGTAATCAATATTTACATCAATGTCAGCTAGAATTAATTCTCTGTCTTCTTCTGATATACCTCGAACGTTTTTGGCTTTATTCTGCATAACTTCAAGATATTTAATTGATGCAGAAACTGATCTATTAAGGAACTTATGAGCTTTATCTTTATAGCCTTCTTTATTTTCAATGCCGCCAAATTTTCTATATTTTTCCTTTATAAGAAGAAAGTTTGCTCTAGCAGTTTTATAAGCATCAACTTCATTTAAATATAATTGTCTAGCGCTTTTATATTCAGTGCGCGCATCGTTGTCTTTTTCAAAAAGTAAATTTGCAAAACAAACATTTGAAACAGTGGTTATAAGGATCACTGCTATTAAAGATATTCGTATTATTTTTGCTATTTTTTTCATAAGACTAGTTTAAATTATATCTAATATCATCATCAATATTTCCAATATGATTTGAATCACTAAGTGATTCTAACTCATTTGTGCCATCTAGCAACTCGTCAATTTCATAGGAGAGTTCTTCTTCAAAATCATTTAATTCATCAATCGTTGGTGTGGAATTTAACTGTGATAATTCTTCGAACATATTATCAATCCTACCACTTAGTTCCTTCGTATCTTCGTTATCTTGATGAAGCTTGGATATTTCTTGTTTGTAAAATTTATTTTTATTATCTAGCTCTTTTGTAAGGTCATTAATGTCAGTAGAAGAAATATGATTACTTAGTTTGTTTACGCTGAAAAATATAAGAAATATAAAGATCAATAAAAAAAGCCGTAAATAAGATCTCTTATTTATGATAAGTAATTGTTTGGTATCTATTGATATTTTGGGAATACTTTTAGCTTTGTTTTTCAAAGTATAATGACTTTTTTTGCTAAGATCTTTGATATTTTTAGCAAATAAGTCGTCATTATTATAAAGAAAATCCTGATCAACGTCAGTTTTGTTATTTGAAACTTTATTGATCTTATTTTTCTTTTTTCTGATAATATCAATAACGATCTTTTTCTCTTTCATATTAATATAAACAAATTTTTTATTAAAATGTGATTTTCTATACTATAATCATATTTTTTTGATAATAAAATAAATTATTTGTATAAATCAAGATATTCTGGATTTATATTATAAATCTTCTAATCAATCTATCTATAGTACTTTTCCATGCTATCGCATGGAAAAGTACTATAGATTGATAGTTTAAAAAATAACTTTTTTTGACTTTTTAAGAAATATAATATTTTTTATAATGTCTTTTTGAAAATCATTTTTTAGTGATTTTAAATTAGACTGATTTCTCTTTTTCAAAATCTTTTGGTTCATCAAAAATAAGAATGTTGTCTGGGTAAAAGCTTATTGAAACTTTCTGTCCAACTTTTGCTTTGTGCGGTACTCTTTTTAAAGAATTTATTTCTGTTCCATCGGATAATCTGATAATATATTGCCATTTTCCTCCCAGAAAATTTATAAATTCGATCTTTCCCTGAATATTTCCCTTTTTTAGCTTACTGTTTATATGAATTTTTTCACTACGAATGCCAAGAACGATTTTTTTCTTCTGGTGGTTTTTAGGTAATTTAATTACTGTATCTTGAAATTTAGCAGTATTTTTATCTATCATTTCACAGCGTAGAAAATTACATCTACCCAAAAAGTAAGCTGAGAAAATTGAATTAGGTTTATCATAGATATTTTTTGGCGATCCACTTTGCACTATCTTTCCTCTTTTCATCATAATTATATTATCAGAGATCGTCATAGCCTCTTCTTGATTGTGTGTGACATGAATTGCTGTAAGCTTATACTTTTTCACTAATTTCATCAGATCATATCGCAATGCTGTTCCGATTCGCACATCAAGTGCTCCAAGAGGTTCATCAAGGAGCATCAGAGGCGATCTTGTAGCAATTGCTCGTGCAACAGCTACTCTTTGTTTCATTCCTCCAGAAAGCTCATTCGGATAGGATTTTGCTCGATCATCAAGCCTGACCATTTTTAGAATATTGTGAATATATTTTTTTGTCTCTTTCGTAAGTTTATTTCTTACTACTGGTCCATA